>NZ_JACJFI010000388.1 GCF_014164505.1 Shewanella sp. SG41-4
CATCATAGCGGTTAAAAACGCATACCAAGGTCCCAATAAAACCGCAGCAATCACAGTTACTGTATTACCTAATACAAATTGCACGTTGGCAAAAAATTGTATCGGATAACAATTTATCAGCAGCCCGGCCACTCCCAAGATAATCGAGAATAAAAGGTGTTGTTGATTAATACGTGGCAACGTCAAAAAAAATATCCTTATTATCTGTATTCTAAAAAGATTTATTCCTATCTAAGTACTTATCTCAGGAAATAGAGCAGAATTCAACGCAAACGATGAATTTTTTACTGGAAATTATTCCTATTTATCTTTTGTGATACAGATCTCATACTTTTAATGGCGAAATCTTGTTCGACCTTGGTCTAATTAAATTGAAAAGACAACAAGTGTATTTCAATTTTAATTCTATATTATGCTGATTTATATGGGTTTTTAATTTGCACGTTAACATTAGTTAATCAAGTACGACTAAGGTCTTGATTGTGGTAGCCCCCTGAGTTGCTAAATTAACAATGGCTTTACAAAAAATAACTTAGGGGAGTCGCAATGAGTTTTGAAAATAACGATAAGGCAGCGGGTTACTGGCGTGAGAATTTACGCTTAGTACTTAGCTTGCTTGCAATTTGGGCTGCAGTATCATTTGGCTGCGGTATTCTATTAGTAGATGTGTTAAACGAAATTACCTTTATGGGATTCAAACTGGGTTTCTGGTTTGCGCAGCAGGGTGCAATGTATGTATTCGTGGCGCTGATTTTTGTTTATGTAGCGAAAGCTAATACATTAGACAAAAAATACAATGTTCAGGAAGACTAAGGAGCACTAAAAATGGATGTTCAAACACTCACATATATAATTGTCGGCGCGACTTTTGCGCTGTACATCGGGATCGCCATTTGGTCTCGAGCGGGTTCAACCAAAGAGTTTTATGTAGCAGGTGGTGGCGTTCACCCTGTTATGAATGGTATGGCAACTGCAGCCGACTGGATGTCAGCAGCATCGTTTATTTCATTAGCCGGTATTGTGTCTTTTACCGGTTATGATGGCTCAGTTTACCTTATGGGTTGGACTGGCGGTTATGTGCTATTAGCCTTATGTATGGCACCTTATTTACGTAAATTTGGTAAGTTTACGGTTCCCGACTTTATTGGTGATCGTTACTACTCTCAGACTGCACGAACTGTCGCAGTTATTTGTGCCATCTTTATTTGTTTCACCTACATTGCAGGTCAAATGCGTGGTGTTGGCGTGGTGTTCTCTCGCTTCTTGGAAGTAGAAGTGGAGACCGGCGTTTATATCGGTATGGCGGTGGTCTTCTTCTACGCTGTATTAGGCGGAATGAAAGGGATTACATACACACAGGTTGCGCAATATTGTGTGCTTATTTTTGCCTTTATGGTTCCTGCTATCTTTATATCAGTAATGATGACAGGTCATATTTTACCGCAAATCGGTTTTGGTGCTGAGTTAATCGATGCTGCAGGTAATGGTACGGGGGTATACTTACTCGATAAGCTCGATGGATTATCGGCAGAACTCGGGTTCTCCCAATATACCGAAGGCTCAAAATCGATGATTGATGTGTTCTTCATTACTGGTGCATTAATGTTCGGTACAGCGGGCTTACCACATGTGATTGTACGTTTCTTTACTGTTCCTAAAGTAAAAGATGCACGTATTTCTGCGGGTTGGGCATTAGTGTTCATCGCTATTATGTATACTACTATTCCTGCATTATCTGCTTTCTCTCGCGTTAATATGATTGAAACCATCAATGGACCAGAATCAACTGGCGTGCCTTATGAAACAGCGCCAACGTGGATTAAAAACTGGGAAAAAACCGGTTTAATTACATGGGATGATAAGAACAACGATGGCAAGATTTTTTACACCAATGGTGAAAAAAATGAGATGAACATTGACCGAGATATTATGGTTCTTGCCACGCCTGAAATTGCTAATCTTCCAGCATGGGTTATTGCATTAGTTGCCGCGGGTGGTTTAGCCGCAGCCTTGTCTACCTCTGCAGGTTTATTACTGGTAATTTCAACATCTGTGTCGCACGATTTACTCAAGAAAAATCTAATGCCGGATATTTCGGATCAGAAAGAGTTAATGTATGCACGAATAGCCGCTGGTTTCGGGGTTGTTATGGCGGGTTACTTTGGTATTAATCCACCTGGATTCGTAGCAGCGGTGGTGGCCATTGCATTTGGTCTCGCAGCAGCGTCGTTATTCCCGGCTATTATCATGGGTATTTTCTCTAGAACTATGAATAGAGAAGGTGCTATTTCGGGCATGGTGATTGGCTTATTATTTACTGCTAGTTATATTGCCTACTTCAAGTTTATCAATCCGGCGGCTAATTCATCTGAAAATTGGTTGTTTGGTATTTCACCTGAAGGTATTGGTATGGTGGGAATGATGGTTAACTTTGGTGTCGCTTTTGCTGTCAGTAAAGTTACTGCTAAAATTCCTGATGAAATAGTCGCAATGGTTGAGTCTATTCGTTTCCCTAAAGGGTCAGGCGAAGCTCACGATCATTAAACTGCTATAAACTACACTGTTTAAAAAGAGCGCTTAGGCGTAATGCCGATCAGTTAAGCGGTAAAACGAGAAAATTTAACTGATCGGTTGACCGATCTTTCTAGTCTGCGAAAATCCGATAATCTTTATTATCGGATTTTTTTTATGGAACTTTCAGAAGCCCTTGCTCGCACCTCAATTAATCGCCTAACTGAGTTTTCATCTCTCGCTGATGTTCTAGAGCCCGATATTATTCAATCTTGCCTTGATTCAAATGGCGTG
>NZ_JACJFI010000389.1 GCF_014164505.1 Shewanella sp. SG41-4
GTTGTTTGGCTTTAAGTTTATCTTCTAACTCTAAAACTTTTTGATATT
The DNA here is from genome assembly GCF_014164505.1 of Shewanella sp. SG41-4. GTDB lineage: Bacteria > Pseudomonadota > Gammaproteobacteria > Enterobacterales > Shewanellaceae > Shewanella. The sequence continues at coordinate 49 of NZ_JACJFI010000389.1, forward strand.
TATCAGACAGTAGTTTAGCTAAAGAACCATCATCCACGACCTTCTCAATCTTGTCTTTCAAAACAACAAGCTGAGCATCTAACCATTTAGGAACACTGAGATCTAATGCAGGTTGAGTAAGTGAAGGGATTTCAGCTATTGCTGCTTGTTGGCGGCTGCTAAGCTGTCCAATTAGTGATCCTAAGGCCGTCATTATTTCAGGCTTTCTATCCTGAATTTCTTGCAAAACCCCTGAATGTGGGGAAAGTTCGAAGCTAATACTTCCTATCATAAGCTTATGACTATTATATGCTTGAATAGCTTTTTGAGCTTCAACTTGAGATTTATCTTGAATATAGCAGTGGAATAACTTCATGCGTTCAGCAGTTGTTGAGTCTATGGTTTGCAGGCAAGTTGGGCAGTGCTCTCCATCATTAGGTGGAAAGGCTTTACCTTGAGAGTTAATAAAACCTTCAATATGTTTCCACATATGCTTCCAAGCGTCACCGCCGATTCCATCCACTGGCAAACCATTAAGAGTAGTCTGTCTGATTGCTTCAGCAGCAGCAACTTTAGTATTTCTGTCAACATACAATTGCCCTAATAATGCTAAGCTTTCGTCACCTAGCTGTTCAGACCAAGTAATAAGTTGCCTTAGTAGAGGTTCACGATAAGTTAACCTGTTGGAAAGCTCTTTTCTAATCTGTGCGGGTGTCTTTCCCGTTAACTCATGGATTTCACGTTTCAAAGGCTCAATCGTTGCTAATTCATCATCTGTGATGCAATGAACTTCAACAGATTCTGTAGTTGTTAAACTGTTTAATGAACTTATGAGCTTTCCGACATTGGTTGTAGGGTTGTAACCAAATACAGGGTGTGGTGTTTCATATTGCTTTAGTTCACCTAACAGCCTTCTTTTTACCTCTAAACAAGCACTTACTAGTTCATCAAGTAATTTGAGCTCTGCTGGTTTGTACTCAACGCTATCTTCTTTGGAAATGTAATGGATAGCTGACTTTGAATCAAAAATTCGAATGGACTTTAATTCAGGGCTGTCTTTACCATCCTTTTCCCACACAAAATGGGTAGGCTCTGCACCTGCGGAACTAAAGCTCAATGTGGCTTGAGGTTTTGCATCGGAGGGGTTGAATACATTCGAGAGTATATTTGGTACATCTCCACGCGTTAAACATGCACTCTTTAGTATCTTTGCGTAACTAGACTTTCCTGCGCCATTGTCACCATAGATAACTGTTAAACCACTAGGGTTGAGTTCTATGGTTTGATCTGGGGCAAGAGATGAAACATTCTGAACCATGCCCAGAGAAAGTAAATTGATAGGGTGTTCTTCAACGCCAAACCCAGTAACAGCTACTGGTAAAGTATTCGATGGATATATCTCATCTTTTTGTAAGAGTCCAAACTCCATCTTTGCGAGGTTATAAAGAACGTCAATAAACTCAGGCTTGATTTCTCCGTAGCCAAGAGCAATACGGATAGCGTGACGCCACCAAAGAGGTTTACCATCTTGATTAACCCATTCAACTACCTTCGTAACTTGCGACATTTCAACGACCTAAACTGATTATTTAACTATTAATACGATAACTAGAACTTACAATTTAACATTGATTCAGAGCAAGGTTTAATCACATAAACCCACTGTAAAAGTAAAGGGGTCAGGTCTTGTATTTTCCCTATCCATTAGAGCATGTATGGCAAACGAAATTGGCTGCTGACTACTCAGCCTGATGAGCTATCACGATAAGGTTTTGTACTGGAAACTTCAAAGCAGTGGCCAAATTCACTGCACCAATACGCATTACTCTTTACATTTTGAACATCTAGTAATTAGGTCTTCCTTTACTGAATAATAATAAGGAAGCTGTATACACATATCGCCAATAATTATTGAATCAAAAGCTGCAACAGGGACTGTATACTCTCCAAATTCCTGATTAAAGGTTAGAATATCAGGAAGCTCTAAACCATCTGGATTATAGATATAAACCATGCCGGGTTGTCTTACATATGCCTCTTTATCCTCTGGTAACCCCCAAGCTATATGCGTAGCTTTTACACTATTGATTGGTTCTTGCTTTTTACACCATTCAGAAATTTTGGTTACATTTTCACTAGATATTTTTCTTGGGAAATCACCATGCGCACTACAGTTCCCTATTTCTGCAAAGCTTCCCTGATAAAATTTATAAGAACTATCGCCAGACACTAGAGGAAGGCTGAAATAATCTTGCAACTTTACTGTTCCAGTGCATCCAAGACGGCACAGTTCTAATAACATTAATTGGAACTGGTAAAGGTTTTGCTGCTGTCGGTCTGGATAACCATGGACAGTTACATCAGTTAATGTTGATATCTCGCTATTAATAAAAGATGCCTTCTCGACAGTTCCAAAAGCAAAAAAACCTCGATTTAAGATGAAAACAAAGTTCGGATAGTATTCAGTTGGGTTATCATTAGCATATTTTTTTAGGTGCTTAACAATAAGATCCCAATTCATATCACTACTATATGCGAATAGTATTGTGAAGCCATTAGGATTTAACTTCTTATATGATTTCAAATTTTCAAGACCAGATTTCAATTCTTGAGTAGTCAAGTTAGACTTAACCTGGATTACCCCGTACGTATTTTCAACAGGGTAAACTTCATACATATCTCTTCTGTTCATCAAAGTAATCAACTCATCAGAGTCATAAAGAACGATATCCATTTCACGACTTAAATGCCCTGAAGGAGAAGCAACCCTGACACT
>NZ_JACJFI010000038.1 GCF_014164505.1 Shewanella sp. SG41-4
CAGCGGTTGTCTGACGATAAGCTCTCCGGCGTGCGCATTAACCGCGCCGACGGTAATACCTTGTATTTAACTGAGGTACCTAAAGATCTTAAAATTGGCGTGATGATGTTCCGTAACTTCGATCATAAGTTTGAAGCTATCCTAAATAAAGATTCTGCCACCCGTAAAATTGCTGTTGATATGCAATTTTTTGATAGCGATGACGGCGTTGGATTAACCATTACAGATATACACGGTATAAGTGCAACCGTTACCTTAGCTTGCGATAAAGCTCCTGCAAATGATCAAGCTAAAACGGCCGAAAACCTCAAAAAGCAGCTCAGTAAACTTGGCAGCAGTGATTTTGTGTTGAACAAGATTAATTTACTGACTGAGCAAATGTGGTTTTTGCCTGCCTCAGTAGTCAACGAGCTACGCCGCGATGCGGTTAGTGCATTAATGGCCACAAGGGTGACGAGTTATCAACGACCAGAGCGTTGGGTGCATGATAAAACAGCACGTTTCCCACAAAAAGCATTGAGCTTTTTATCTAACGTGGCGAACGAAAAAGCGAAATCGTTTTATCATCAGCATGGGGTGATTCAAATTGAAGATACCTATGAGAAAAATAACGTGTTGCATGATGCACCGTTAATGGTGACTAAACATTGTTTACGTTACAGCTTTAACTTATGCCCTAAAGAAGTTGAAGGGATTAAAGCCGACCCAATGTTTTTAGATGTAGGTAAAGATAAATTGAAGTTGGTGTTTGACTGCCATAAATGTGAAATGATGATTGTTGGCTCCAACCAATTAGTGAAACAATAACGGCATCGCAGCGAGATTTTATTCATCATATTTTCTCCAGTGGCAGCATTACGCTTGCCACTGGGTTAGTTTTTCAAATAAGCTGCAAAAATAACCATTAAATAGCTGCCCAAACTCGTGCGTTTCGAGTACACTGCGCGGCTGAAATTTCATGGGTTTTAGCCTGTGATACCTTAAGTAGGAAAGAATAGATTATGAGCGATAGCAAAAAATATGCTTTACGTGTTATTCAAATTGAAAACACTTGGAAAACCGAAATCACTCGTCGTATGACAGCGACAAAAACCATAGTATCAAAAAGCCAAGATGGTTTTGCTTCAGAAGCAGAAGCAACAGCATGGGGCGAACAAGCTCTGCAAGGTTTTTTATCTAAGCAAGCTGATCGTAATAAGCGTATAACTGAGAAACATCTTAAAGCTAAAAGCTTAGCGGTCGCTATTGCTGCAGAATCTGCTGTTGATGAAGAAGAGTTATTTGATTCAGAAGATGAAGACGACGAAGACGAAGACGAAGAGCTAAACTAAGTTTTACCGACGATGTAAATGTTATCGATAAGTTTCAATTTTTGTATGTTCAGGATAGGATATACAAGATTAGAATGATTTTTAGTCAACTTATCTCTTTCTTGACCAAATTAAGGATTCATTTGGATGAACAAGATTGCTGCAATTATCGGATACTCGGGGTGTTTAGGGATAATATTCCTTTTCCCGAGTAGTGTATCTGCAACACCTCCAGCACAGATGACATTTGGTGAAGTTGATGGTACATCAGGTGCTATGGTGATGTCTGGGGATGTTAAACAACTCACTGCGTTATCTGCAAAATTTGGTTTTTTACCGCCATTAGATTGGAAGCTTGCATTCAGCGATAAACGTGGCGACATGACAATGGCTGAGTTTATTCCAGCCAATGAATCGTTAAATGATTGGTCTCGTTTAGTCTGCATGCAGGGATTTAAAGGCTTAGCAAATGACGTTGATCCTGACCAGTTTTTAGATTCGATGGCGGCGACTTACCAAGAGAATTGCGAAGGCAAAATAGTTTATCAACAGCTTGGCAGTTCTAAAGTTGATGGGCTCGAGGCTGTACATGGTTTATTAGGCTGCACCAGTATGCCAAATATTCATCACTCTTCAGCGGTGGTTGAAGCGTCTTATATCACTCGTCCACAAGGTGAAATGGGATATTTTACGGTGGTAAGTGATGACGAAAATGTCTATCTAATCCATAAATCTATTCGTACAGCCATTTTTACGACAGAGACAGCTCCTATCACCATCGATAATTATCGTACCTTCATGACCCAACCCTAGCGCCGAGATTTAGCACTAACATTTAGCACTAATATTTAGCACTAATATTTAATGTCAAAATCTAACGCCAACATTCGCGCTATATTCAGATATTCGCGCCATATTGATATAGTTGTTGGCCATTTTCTAGTGTTATTGCCAACATGTTGAATCCGCTACAAGCTGAATAATCTGTGAGTTAAGGTTTTGTTGGTATCAAGTTCACCTTGGGATCCGTTATAATCGCCGCGCTAATATTTTATGATGCCACTCATTAGTCAGACAGTACCATGGTACTCAATGCTAAAGCAGGCATAACAATACTTATTTTCAAACATGAGTTGAATATCAACTCATGTTAATTAATAGTCAATCTTTACGGTGCTTGCTTAGGGTCGATAGACCAAAGCAGGATAATCGGGAAACCAGTGTAAATCTGGTACTGCCCCCGCAACGGTGATTGGTGAGAGTCAGGTGCGCAATAATCTTGCGTTAATCATCTCGACTCGCGTGCGTTTACTTTAATGTAACGCCACAACCTCAGTCCGGAGACCGGCCTTAAAGGTGATTTCGATGATTTCGGTGGGCAGATCTCGAAATGTAATGTAATACCGCGTGTCGGCTTATTTTACAGAATATTTCTGTAAAATAGGGCGCAAGTGGTGCTCTATATTGCGGCGTTACTGCCCCATTTTTCCTTTCAGGAGTTAAAGGTAAATGGGTACTAAACCAACACAAATTGCACTGTTATTAAGTGCTGTCTTCAGTGTCGCAAGTGTTAATGCTATTGCGATTGAATCAGTTGATACATCCCCCTCGTCTTCGGCTAGTAACATGGTTGAAACCATTGTAGTTATTGGTCGTAATACTGCCCAACCATTAAATATTGCTGCTAACATTAATGTCATTGATGCTGCAGACATTCAAATGAGCGGAGCGACTAATTTAACCGACTTATTACGTGGACAATCTGGTATTCAGGTGTCGGATAATAACTCGGGCAGTGTATTCTCTATGCGTGGTTTTTCTGCATCACAAGCAGCCAATAACACGCTGATCTTAGTCGATGGACGCAGACTGAATAATATTGATATTGCTGCACCGAGTATTGAGTCGATCCCGATTAATTTAGTTGAGCGTATTGAGATTTTATCAGGCAGTGCAGGTGTATTGTACGGTGACCAAGCTGTTGGCGGCGTTATCAACATCATCACCAAAGCTCCGACAGAAACTGGTGGTGGCTTACAGATTAGTGGTGGCAGTTTTGATACCTATGAAGCTAAAGGCGATATTTCGGGTGCCATCAACGATGCATGGCGTTACTTTTTAGCGGCGAGCTATAACGAAAGCGATAATTACCGCGATAATAATGACAATGAAACCAGTTCTATTCTAGGCCGCTTGCAATATCAAACAGATACCGAAGACTTTTTTGTTGAAGTTAATTATTTTGATAATGATCGCCAAACACCGGGCGCGCTAACGCTGGCGCAATACGAAGCCGATCCTCGTCAAGTTGCAGCTTTTTCAGAGGGTGAATTCTCTCATGAAATCACCACAGCACTTCGCAGTGGTTATCAATATCAACTGAATAATATTTGGGCTTTAGGTGCTGATTTAACTTACTCAGATACATCAACCGAGAGTGTGTTATTTGGTGGCGCAGGGCATATTGATCGCAATTTATTGAGCTTCTCACCTAAAGCAACGGCTAACTATCATTTAGATCATGGTGATTTGAATTTTGTTGCTGGTATTGATGTGAATAAAGGTGAAGCGGATTTCGATACACTTTATATGCAACGAAATAATGAACAGACACAAAAGAGTGCCTATGTGCAAGCATCGGTACCGATAACGCCGACATTATCTTATGTTGTTGGTGGCCGTTATTCTGAAGTGACTGACGATTTATATGACCAATTACTTTACCCTAATCGTGTTGAAATCGATAATGACGCTCATGCTTTTGAGTTAGGTCTAAATTATCGTCCAAGCAGCGAACATCGTTTTTATGTCCGCGCAAATGATAACTTCCGCTTTGCTAAAGTCGATGAACAAGCTTACACCCCGCTTGATGTACAAGGTTTGAATCCACAAACAGGTCGCTCTTATGAAGCCGGTTGGGACTTTACTACCTCGACGCAAACATTGAAAATTAATGCTTATCAACTTGAGTTAGAAGATGAGATTGTTTACGAAGGCGGTCGTACAGATGGGCCTTATGGTGGTGGTGCTAACGTAAACGCCGATGAATCTCGCCGCTTTGGTGTGAGCACAGCTTATGAGGTCCAGTTATCAAATGACTGGCTACTAGGTGCATCGTACGACTATATTGATGCCGAGTTTACTCAAGGTGAGAACGATGGCAAAGCGTTATCTTGGGTGGCAAAACATTCAGGTAAAGCCTTCGTAAGCTATGATTTTACTGATAATTGGCAAGCTTTTGTTGAAGGTGTATACACTGGCGAGCGTTACATGGAAGGCGACAACAGTAATACCGGTGATAAGTTAGACAGTTATGTATTAACCAACTTAGCCTTAAATTATCGTCGTAATGCATGGACTGCCAGTTTGCGCGTAGATAATTTGTTAGACGAAGAGTATGTTGGTACCGGTTATTACTCAGTTTATGACGGTGTTGATTACTCTGGTTATTATTCTGGTACTGGTCGCTCAATAAGACTTACCGCGGGTTATCGTTTCTAGATTATCTTTTTAGCGAATAACCTTTCGAAAGCCAGTAAACTATTACTGGCTTTCGTTTTAATATGTCGTTAAATTAATGAATAAAGTGATTTATTCTAAGAAAAGGTAATTGATGAATATGACTAATCTTGAGCAACAAGTCCTTACTCAAGTTCAAGCTATTATTGGCAATGAAGAGCAAGTCATTGGTCGTCGTGGCATATTAATTCCATTAAAAAAATCTCTGATTAACGAAGCCGATATTCGAGTCGTTATTGATATCGTTTCAGCGGATCCTGCTTTGGCTGCACATTTATTGTTACGCAGTAATACCGCGCAAACAGCAGGCGTCATATCAACTAGAAGCCGTAGTGTAAAAGATGCCTTAATCCGTTTAGGCCAAGTGAACATTTATCGCTATGCGTTTTCGTTTTACCTCAAAGAAAGACTTGATGAGCTTTCAGAACCATACAAAAGGCTCGTTCAAGGCTATTGGGCATTAAATGAAACCATTGCGATGGATTGCATACAACTGTTACGTGAAGACAACGACATTGGTGTAGGCACTAAAATCGATGCGGATGAAATGCAAACATTAGCGTTGTTTAGTGTGTTTGGTCAGGTAATTGCGCTAACGGCTTTTGCCTATTTAAATGCAGAGCTTTCTCGACCAGTATCATTAAAAGTATTGAAATCGCTTATTGAGAAACAACAACAACAGTTATCGCTTGAAGCATTTTCGTCATTAGGGCTAGATGATGATTTACGCGAAGAATTTTTGATTGCACATAACTTACGCCAAACACAAAACCCAGATTCTCCAGGACTTGTGCTTCGACGCGTACTATCTAAACGAGGTTTATTAATCAACCCGTTGTAGATTTATACCTTCACTTGCTACCAGCTCGAGCCACTTTTGGATTAAATTTGCATTAGTGGCATCGCGGCGATAGGCTCCAAACAATGGACGTTTTAGTCCTTCTGCTCCTAATTTAACCGCAGTAAGGTTTAGCCCCTGACTCTCTTTAATAGACCAAGTTGGTAGGGTTGCTACGCCGTCATTACAGGCAACTCGTTGTAATAACATTGACGTTAAATCGCACTGTTTTTGCTCACCAGGTTCAATCCCCGCGGGTTCTAAAAAGTGTTTGTATATGTCTAAACGCGCTAAAGGCACTGGGTAGCTAATTAAGGTTTGCTTTGCCAATTGTGCTGGCGTTACAAACGCTTGTTTCGCTAATTCGTTATCACTGGCAACAACCAATTTCACCTCAAAATCAAATAGATGTTGATAAGCGACACTGTGTCCTGGCACGGGGTCCGATGTTAGCACTATGTCTAAACTTCCCGTCTCCAATGCATTGAGTGAATCAAATAAGTGACGACTTGAAATATCAATTTGAGCTGCTGGCGCATGCTGTTTAAATTGCTCAATAACGGGCATTAACCAACGAAAACAACTGTGGCATTCAATACCGAGCTTAAGCTGTTGGTTTTCCCCCTCTAAACCGCGTTTAAGATCCGACTCGGTTGCAATCACTTTCGGTAAGATTTCTTCCGCTAAATTCAGCAGACGTGAACCTTCATGAGTAAACATTAACGGTTTGCTCTTACGCACAAAAATAGTTGAGTTTATCCGTGTTTCTAACTCTTTTATTTGATGAGAAAGCGCCGACTGGGTTACAAATCGTTTTTTAGCTGCACCCGCTAAACTGCCACTTTCTTTTAACGCCATCAAGGTGCGAAGGTGTCTAAGCTCTATCATTTTCTCTCCACATGAATCTTGCTCAACTATTTGATGAAATCAATTCGATTGCTTGACTGCAGAGTAACACAATAAACTTCTAGACGTCCAGACGCCTATGTAGCTTTTCTACATAAATGGCTATAAATTTTTGCTCAACGAAAAGGAAAGCAGTATGAAAGTTGCAAGTTTAGGATTTCCCCGCATAGGACGTCAGCGTGAATTGAAGTTTGCTTTAGAGCGCTACTGGCGCGGTGAAGCAACATTAACGGAGCTGAAAAACGTTGCTAGTGAATTAAAACGCACTCATTGGCAGTGGCAAGCAGATGCCGGTGTTGAATTATTACCAGTAGGGGATTTTGCTTATTATGACCAGGTGCTAACCCTGAGCGCGACCTTAAATGTTATCCCCGATCGTCATCGTGCCACTCAAGCTGATGGCAGCCAAGCCGCTATCGATATAGACACTTTATTTCGCGTAGCTCGTGGCCGTTCGCAAACAGGCCAGCATGCCTGTGCGGCAGAAATGACCAAGTTTTTTAATACTAACTACCATTATCAAGTACCAGAATTGAGTGTTGATCAAACATTCGTAATCGCCTTTGAACAACTGTTTGAGGACGTCACTGAAGCGCAGCTATTAGGCCATCAAGCAAAACCGGTACTGCTTGGTCCTGTAACGTATTTATATTTATCTAAAAACCTAGGTGAGTTTAATAAGTTGTCGTTATTACCGCAGTTATTGGTTGCTTATCAACAAATTTTGTCGCGCTTTGCAGCCCAAGGTGTGAGTTGGGTACAACTTGATGAACCCGTATTAGCGGCAGACTTAACCGATGAATGGCAACAAGCTATTTGCCACAGTTATCAATTTTTAGCGCAACAAAAGCCGGCATCAATAAAGATTTTACTCGCCAGTTATTACGGTTCTATTGCTCATCATCAAACACTGGTGAGTGCATTACCGGTTGATGGGCTACATCTTGATTTAGTCACCGCACCAGAACAGCTTGATGTGTTTGTTAATGCACTTTCTAACCAACAAGTTCTCTCAGTTGGAGTGATTAATGGCCGTAATGTGTGGGCTGCTGATGTTGATGTGATTGCACAAAAACTGACCGAGTTAGCGACCGCATTAGGTGATCGTTTGTGGGTTGCACCTTCATGTTCATTGTTGCATTGTCCTGTGGATGTTGAGGTTGAAATTCAGTTAATTGCTCCATTGCTTGGCCAATTAGCTTTTGCGAAACAAAAATTATTTGAACTTAACGAAATTCATCAATTAATCATTGAGCAAGGTTCTGCAACTAGCCAAGTGATTATTGATCGTTGCCAGCAACGCCGCTTAGCAAAAGCTGCTGCAGCTAATCAACAGGTTGTGCAACGTGTGTCGCAGTTAACCGCGGATGATTTTGAACGTAATAGTCCATTTTCTGGCCGCATCATTGCCCAGCATCAAAAGTTAGCTCTGCCATTACTACCGACAACAACCATAGGTTCATTTCCGCAAACGCCAGCCATTCGAGGTTTACGCAGTCGTTGGCGTAAAGGAGAAATCAATGACAGTGATTACCGATTACAACTTGAGCAAGTCACTCAAGACACCATATCTCGTCAACTTAAATTGGGTATCGACGTGCTAGTTCACGGCGAAGCTGAGCGAAATGACATGGTGGAGTATTTTGGAGAACAATTAGACGGTGTAGGGTTTACTCAATTTGGTTGGGTGCAAAGTTATGGTTCTCGTTGCGTTAAGCCGCCGTTAATTTATGGCGATGTGTCTCGCCCCAAACCAATGACGGTCGACTGGGCTACCTATGCGCAAAGCTTAACCGACAAGCCCGTTAAGGGCATGCTAACGGGTCCGGTGACCATTTTACATTGGTCGTTCGCTCGTGAAGATATTCCCCGTAAAGATATTGCTAACCAACTTGCATTAGCAGTACGTGACGAAGTGGTCGATTTAGAAAGCGCAGGTATTGGCATTATTCAAATTGATGAACCTGCATTTCGTGAAGGTTTACCGATTAAACAAAGCCAATGGGCAGATTATTTAACCTGGGCGGTGGATGCGTTTAAGTTATCGGCAGCAGGTGTTGAAGATTCAACTCAAATACATACGCACATGTGTTACAGCGAGTTCAATGACACCATTAATGCCATAGCGGCGATGGATGCAGACGTTATCACCATTGAGACGTCACGTTCACGTATGGAGCTACTGAGCGCCTTTGAAGATTTTCACTATCCTAATGAAATTGGTCCCGGTGTGTATGACATTCATTCGCCAAATATTCCAACCGTTGATGAAATGGTCGACTTAATAACTAAAGCGTCGCAAAAAGTGCCGGTGAAACAGTTATGGGTTAATCCTGATTGTGGTTTAAAAACCCGTACCTGGGATGAAGTTGAGCCCGCGCTGCGGAATATGATTGAAGCGACTAAAGTGCTTCGACGTCGGTTCTAATTGGGATGAACTCGTTATAGATAACATTGATTTAAATGAAAATAATTTATCAATATTAGCTGGCAGACATGGCGAAGCCAAATGTAGACTTGGCAATTGTATGTAGTTGAATTTGGTTGTTCTCTGTTGAGATTAGTTGAAAAAAACTTATCTTAGGGAAAAATGGTGTGAGCACCCCCCGGATTCAACGGCTTACCGTTATCTGTTTATTATTCAACGATACTGCGGTGAATAGCGCTATTGTTTACTACACTGAAACTAAAGATGTGCAGTTAACAATAGGAGCTATTATGAGTCACACTTATAAAGTCATTGAACTCGTGGGATCATCACCAATAAGTTCAGATGAGGCGGTCAAAAATGCGATTGCAGAAGCCAATAAAAGTTTACTACATTTACGCTGGTTTCAAGTTATCGAAACTCGAGGCCATTTAGAAGAAGGCCTAATTGCTCATTGGCAAGTGACCATTAAAGTGGGTTTTACCTTAGACTCTAATGCCTAATGCTCATTTTGTTTATGCGTCTCTTGGTAAACCTTTTTGTATTGATCTAATCACTCGTTGAGTTTTACGTGAAAGCGCCAACAGTGGCGCTTTTTGTATTTGTTGCACCAATGCCCATTCAATATGTTCAAGTACCATATCATCTACTTCTTCACTGTTTTTTCGTTGCTCTAACGCCACAATAATGGCCTGATTAGCTGGGGCATTACCTAATGCAATCGCGATATTACGTAACCAGCGTTTATGACCAATTCGTCGAATCGCACTACCTTCAGTTTGGCTGAGAAAATAAGGTTCAGACCAAGCAAATAGAGTCAGTAAATCGGGTTGAATAAGTGCACTGCGAGTATGAAAATCTGTCTCTTGGGTTAGTGGTGCTTTGGCATTGACTGGACACACCAGCTGACAGTCATCACAGCCATAAATACGATTGCCTATAAGCGGGCGAAACTCTTCTGGGATAGCGCCCTGTAATTCAATGGTCAAGTAAGAGATACAGCGTCTTGCATCGACAACATAGGGCTCGACAATCGCATCAGTTGGGCATGACTTTATGCAAGCAACACAAGTATTGCAGCCTTCTTCAATCGGGATATCTAACGGTAACGGTAAGTTAATGAGTAACTCGCCAAGAAAAAACCAGCTGCCTGCATCTGGGTGTAAAATTAGTGAGTGCTTGCCTGTCCAGCCTAGTCCCGCTTTGTCGGCTAATGGACGTTCTAAAATAGGTGCAGAATCCACAAACGGTCTAAAATCGGTTGCATGAAAGTCGAGCTGTTGGCAATACTGGTTAATTTTATCGCCAAGCTTTTTTAGCCGTTGTCGGATTAATTTATGGTAATCACGTCCACCTGCATAACGAGAAATATAACCTAGATTTGGGTCGGTTAAATTACTGGCAAAGCCAGCGTCTGGCGGTAAATAATCCATCCGAGCGCAAATAACTCTAATGGTTCCTGGATGTAATTCAGCGGGTCTAGCACGCATCATTCCGTGATTAGCCATATAGCCCATCTCACCGTGATAGCCCTTATCTAACCAGTCTTGTAATGCCGCCTCATGTTGAGTTAAGTCGACATCAGCAACACCAATATGAGCAAAGCCAAGTTCTTTACCCCAAAGCTTGATTTGCCTGTTGAGCACATCAAGTTGAGCCGCTGTCAATGGACAGGGCTCGCTTGTTAGATTAGTTCCTAGATCAGGAATAGGATTTGGAGTTAATGCTGGGGTAGTTGCTGTCATAACGCTGTCATTGAGTAAACATGTGGAAATTATACTCGTTTTACTCAGCTTTGACACAATTACGACCCGCAGCTTTGGCAGAATAGAGTGCTTTGTCTGCTTTTAGCAACAACGGCGATAACTCTGTTTCGTTACTATAACTCGCCACTCCAGCACTGATGGTTTGATGCAGGGTTGGCGAAATCTGGGTCCAGTCGTAATCAGCAATGGTCTCAATTAAACGATTAGCTATTTCAATGGCTTTCGCTTTGTCGATATTAGGTAATAAAATCAAAAACTCTTCACCACCAACACGTCCAACTACATCGGTATCTCGCATCATACTAGTACTAATAGAGGCCAATTTTACGAGTACTTTATCGCCCATCTCATGGCCTAAAGTGTCGTTAACGATTTTAAAGTGGTCGGCATCAAAAGAGATGATTGAAAAAGGTTTGCCCGACTGTTGTGATGATTTCAGGAAATAATTGCCTTGAGAATAGGTGTCACGTCTATTGGAGAGCTTAGTGAGCTCATCAGTTAGCGCTAAACGTCTAAAGAGCTGTTTTCGCATGACTTGCTTGTAAGCAAATATTGATACGATCATTAAAATAATGGCGACTAAAATAATAATGATTATTTGCATGTTTTCGTTGCGCTGTAAAATCTGTAACTGTTGTTCTTTATCTTGGTCTCGTTGTACTAGCCATTCATTTTCGGTTTGAATTTTATTAGTATCAAAACGTGCTTGCATTTCTGAATTGCGATCAGACATATTTTGCTTATCAAGTGCCATATGCATTTTGAGAAATTGTTGCAGTGTTATTAATGCGTTTTCAATATCTCCTTTAGCTTGGTAGATATCGCTTTTGAGATAGATGTTTTCACTTTCTCCACGTTGATTTCCACCACGGTTAAAATCAATGGATGCAAGTTGACTGTATTCAAGGGCTTTATCTAACTCATTTTTAGCTAAATACGCTTGTGCGAGATATAACATTAATGAACTATGCGGCCCATCATTACTGACTGGGACTTCTTTTTCTGCTTCCTTTAACAGCACTAGTGCCTCATCGATTTTATCCAGTTTAATCAGATTTCCTGCAATATTGGTTTTGGCATCAGCAATAGCAATGTTATCTTTTTGGGTTTTCCAGAAGGTGAGCGATTGTTTAAATCGGGCAGTAGACTCCTCAATGCGTCCAAGCTCTAAAAGTGAAAACGCGATCTGATTATTGATGTTATCGGCTTCTATTAATTGATTGGCCTTAAGGTACATTTTTTCAAGTTTTATTTGGTATTTGAGGGCTGTTTCTGCATCCCCAAAACGTCGATAACTTGCCGCAAGTTCACTCAAGTTATCATTAGCCCAATAAGTTAAATTAAGATTTTCATACAATTGCTGGGAGGTAATTAAATCTTCTAATGCTGAGGCATAGTTGCCTTGATATGAAAGCATAGACCCTCGAATACTCCTACCGTCAGCAATGAGTCTAGGGTCTTCAAGTTCATATGCGCTATTTATTGCGTTAGACAGATCTTCCAATGCTTCATCTAGTTGCCCTGAAAACTGTTTGTAATATCCTAAACATAATAATAAATCGGTATGGATGGTCGAAGGGTAAGGTTCTGAATATATAAGGATTTGCTGTTCTGCATACTTAATAGCATTGGCAAGTTCGGTATCGGTAGTAGAAGGCTGGTTCCAGCAATTTAAACGTATATATAATTTTTGACGTATTTCATCGTCAGCGGCAATAATCTGCTTGAATTGGATTAGCAAATTTTCGCCTTCAAGTTGGGTCTTATAATCAGCTAAATCAAGTTTTTTAAAGATGGCATCAGCTTTTGCATTCTCATAATAAGCAGCGAAAATAGCAGGAGAATAAATATTTAGCGCTATAAAAATAGCGAGAAAAAAAAGAATAGTTAATTGTTTTTTCAAAGTAACAAGCCGCTCGTTTGATTTATAATTTTTAGTTAACAACAATGTTTATGATGTAGTGTTCATTATGCAGTGATTATTGTAACACTGTTGTATATATGTTTGTTATCAATGGTGTGTAATTATTGTCCATCTCGAACATATTCGCAAAGGTAAATTGATGTAATCTGCAGACTACATTCGGTATTTATAGTGTCATTCACTCATTAAACTTATGTGTTGCAGTAGTATTATAGTAAAAACTCATCATACAAATCGTAAAAAATAATGTCATAATTGAGCTAGATTGTGCCAATTTACCTAAATAACCTAACTCGGGATAATAAACGGTCATCAAACAATCCTTTGTCTCGCTAACTGTGTTGCATTGACGTGCAATAGGCTAGCTATTGACCCGTCAATGCGTCTTGTGAGTAAAACAAATGACAAGTTTGATATGAAATTGGCCGAATGTTGTAATTTTGCATTACATATCCCAACTCTTAACCCGAGTTGAGGTTAAGTAAAAGACGTATCACTCCATCGTGATGCCATTCGAGTGTGTTTGGTCTTGCCTAATTTCAAACAAATGGCTTGGTTATTGTGTGAGCGAACACGCTGATTTGAATCAAGATGGAGCATTTTAATAGAGAGAACACCATGACAAAAGTTGACCCGCAATATCAAGAAGTAGCAAAACAAATTTCGTATAACGTAGCAAACAAAGTGCTGCCGATGGACAAGTTACCTGAAACACTACTTGAGGCCTATGAAGGCTTGTTTACCGAACTTATTGAAGACAAAGCCAATGGGTTTACTCATGCTTGGGATGCATTGCCTGCGAGTGCGCAAAAGTTTATGACCAAAGCAGAATTTCATGGTTTTTATATTGCTAATGCGTGGATGCAGCTAAGCCGTGTTGCGCAAGAAATTGCTGACAGTGCGGATTCTGAAGAAGAGATGGATAATAACGAATATGATGGTGTATTTGGGCGTCTTGCGGAGCAGTCGTTGAAAGAGTGCTTACGTAAGCTTAAAAAAGCGCGCACCGACCGCCCATTGTTGAATAGTTTTAAGCTAGTGATGTCGGCATAAATTTACTGTTATTGCAGACATAAAAAAATCCCAACTTAGGTTGGGATTTTTTATGGACAAAAAGCGCATAACTGTTTCAATTAATGAGTTTTACTCTCACAGTAATATGATCAGCGCTTTACAATACTAAAGCGCTGAATAGCACTTATTAGTTATTAGAATGAAGTACGTTTGTAACGACGATATTCAGGTTCCCAGAAGTTAGCTTCAATTGATTGTTGCAGTAACTCATCGGTACAAGGTAATGCTAAACCTTGATCAATTGCGGCTTTAGCAACAGCAAAAGCAATATATTTACTGACAGTTTGAATATCTTCTAGGCGAGGTAATAGCGAGCCAACACCTTCTTTACCTAATGGTGAACACTCAGCTAAAGCACGGCTTGAAGCCATTAACATTTCATCGGATACACGCCTTGCACCGCAAGATAATACCCCTAAGCCAATGCCAGGGAAGATAAAGCTATTATTACATTGCGCTATCTCGAAGGTTTCGCCATTGACGACTACAGGTTCAAATGGACTACCTGTCGCTACGAGTGCTTGGCCCGATGTCCAATTAAGAATGTCCTTCGGGGTCGCTTCTACACGGCTCGTTGGATTCGATAATGGGAATACTATCGGACGTTTACAATGGCTGTGCATTGCTCTAATGATTTCTTCAGTAAATAACCCCGGAGAACCTGATACTCCGATCAGTACCGTTGGTTTGGCATTGTTAACCACATCAAGTAACGAAATATTGTCACTGTAATTTTCCCATGCTTCTAGCGTGGCACAGGGTTGAGCTAGCTTCTGTTGGAAAGGGAGTAGGTTAGGCATATTATCGAGTAATAAGCCCCAACGGTCGACCATAAACACTTGCGAACGCGCTTGCTGATCGCTAATGCCCTCAGACACCATTGTCGCTACAATCGCTTCGGCAATACCACAACCTGCGCTACCCGCACCTAAGAAGGTAATACGTTGTTCGCTAAGTTTACTGTTAGCGGCTTTACAAGCAGCGAGTAGTGAGCCAACTGTAACGGCTGCAGTGCCTTGGATATCATCATTGAAACTACAATATTGATCTTTATAACGCTCAAGTAATGGCATGGCATTTTTTTGCGCAAAATCTTCGAACTGAATTAATGCATCTGGCCAACGACGGCTGACGGCTTGCATAAATTCTTCAACAAATTCAGCATATTCATCGCCGCCAATACGCTGATGACGCCAACCCATATACATTGGATCTTCAAGAAGTTGTGGGTTATCGGTACCAACATCTAATGTCACCGCAAGACAATACGCAGGGCTTATGCCGCCACAACTTGTGTATAGCGACAATTTACCAATTGGGATCCCCATACCGCCAATACCTTGGTCGCCTAAACCGAGAATACGTTCTCCGTCAGTGACTACGATGACTTTTACTTTATGGCGGGTCGAGTTATTTAAAATATCATCGATACGATCTTTATTAGGATACGAAATGAATAAACCGCGGTTACGACGATAGTTTTTTGAGAAACGTTCACAGGCTAAACCGACCGTAGGTGTGTAGATAATCGGCATCATTTCACTGATGTTATTTCGCACTAAACGATAAAATAAGGTTTCGTTAGTATCTTGAATATTGCGCAAATAAATGTGCTTATCGAGATCATTGGTGAAGTTTTTAAATTGTGCGTAAGCACGAGCGGCTTGCTCATCAATGGTTTCAATTACCCAAGGAATGAGGCCTTCGAGGTTAAAATAAATTCGTTCTTCTTCACTAAATGCACTGCCTTTATTAAGCAGAGGTGATTCAAGAATCGCTGGGCCGGCAAAAGGAAGATAGAGGGGGCGTTTGTTATCGTCCATGGGGAACCTTAATATGTTAGATCCAGTTAGATCGTTATTAGAATAGGGCTGGTTTTTTTATGATTGTAGATTATCACGTCTGATCTTTTTTGTGGTCTGTTAAGTGAGTAAAATCACATTATTGTTAGGTACTTCTACTCATCACTTACTATTGTGTCATTACTATGTGAACAATCGCATGGTGTAAATGCAAAATTATTATTGTTTAAATGTAAACGCCACAAACAAAAATGCGCAGCCTAAGCTACGCATTCATAAAGTATTATCTCAACACCCTAGCGAATATTACTTACCGCGATGTTTGATTGATAAACCCTTAACGAAGTTTCTTAACACCTGGTCGCCACAAGGTTTATAGTTTTTATGGTCAGGGTTACGGAATAGCGCGCCTAATTCAGATTTAGTCATTGAAAAATCTGCTAAAGCTAATGCGGCAATAATATCTTCTTCACGCATTTCTAGCGCTACGCGTAATTTTTTGAACATGAGATTGTTAGTCAATTGCTTTAAAGGTGCTGGTACTTCAGCTCCTGGCTTTAAACCACGATTTTGAATGATCAAGCCATCTAAGAATTGACACATTAATGTGTCATTACATGCTTGATAACCTTCTTCTTCCTCTTTTTTCAACAGCGCAATAATTTGCTCTGAAGTCATCTCTACTTTGGCTTGGCTGAAAATGTTAATCATTTTGGCATTTGAATAGTCAAACACAAAGCGAATACGGCGAAGAATATCATTGTTAATCATAAGGCTCTCTGGCGCGGCTGCGCATATATGGTTTAGGTCAATTGACGAAACGCTATTATAACGGGTAATCATACATTAGTCAGATTATTCGTATGTGGTTAATTGTTTTCTTACTGCCTGGCGGATCTTGTCGTGCAAGCCAAAAACACGATCGATATTATCTAAATCCCACGAGGTGTTTTCGAGTATCACAACGGTTAATTGCGATTGCGGGTAATACAGCATTAAGCTGATGTAACCAGGAATATACCCTGAGTGGCTGTATTCAACTAAGCCTGCTTGTTGGCTGATTTGCAAACCATATCCATAGCCAGTGTCTCCCCAACGATGCTGCCTGATCGTACTTGCATGGGTCATGGCTTGATAGCTTGTGGCAGATAAAAACTGGCCCTGATGTAAACCGTTTATAAACTTAACCACACCCGCACTACTGGCTTGCATGCCACCAAATGCAATGAAGCCATTGTCAATTGTAAAATCTGTTAGTTGTGTGCGCTGCTGTTGTTGCTCTGTATAGCCATTCACTAAGCGTGATTGCTGGGTGTGAAGCTGTTCAATTGATCCGGTATCAGCATTGATATCAAGTTGATTTTTCACGGCAAACTGATTAACTAGTTGGGCGTATGGTTGTTGGTAAAGCTTAACTAATATATCGCCAAGCAATTTATAGCCATAGTTTGAGTAACGAAATTGACTGGCAGGCATAAATTGAGAGCCGGCATTAAGACTTGGTGGTGTCGGTGGCGTTATCCCTGAAGTGTGATTTAACAGTTGGCTAATCGTCACGGGGTGCTCGGGAATAATATCAAGGTAATCAGAAATGTTATCAGTCAATGTTAACTTTTTCTGGTCCACCGCCTGTAACACAAGCGTGGCTGTGACCGTTTTAGAAATAGATCCAATCATAAATAGACTGTCTGGTGTTATGCCGATACCTGCTTGGTAATTAACATAACGGGTAGTATTGTCGCTAATGACAATACTACCGCTAAAAGGTCTTGAATCGTTATCGATGACAGTTTGCACATCAGCTACAGTGAATTCAAATGCACTGAGTTGCAATGGCACAGATATTACAGTTAATGCTAAAAATAAATTGGCGATTTTTTGCAAGCCATTTTGTGGTAAGTGACTGATGCGGCTAAGCCACTGTGATGCGATCATTTTGTGAGATACCAATAAATAAACAAGACAGCGAAGCCCACTAAATACAATAAACCAATCCACGACAACCCAACCATAACAGGGCCATAACGATGCTTTTTAGCTAAAGTGTCACTGGTCATTAACCGAAAATTAAGCCATGCAAAAATAATCGTGGTCATAAAGGCAAGGATCATTACAAACTCAAGTAGTGGTAATAATGAGCCTTTAAAAAATAAAATGAGTAATAAACCGAGGGCACTCACAACTAACATGACTTGAGTTAAATAGCTGCGTGATGACGTGTTGTTAGACAATAGTTTCCAGCCCATATCGAGTGTGCGGCTATAACCATCGATGACGGTCACTGTGGTGCTAAATATACATAAAAACGCTACAATTCCAATTAAGTACCGACTTTCATTACCCATGACCTGGCTATAAAGGGTGATCAATTGTGAGGCAAATACTGCACCTGAATCGGAAAAGCGCTCGCCACTGCCGTGCATCACTAATGCACCTAACGCTAAAAATACAATCGCCAGTAATGCGGTAGTCACATAGCCTAGATTAAAATCAAAAATAGCTTGTTTAGCGGTGACTATTTGAGTTTTACGTTTTTCGATTAACCATAACGAGTTCCAAGTACTGACTTCTATCGGAGCTGGCATCCAGCCCATCATCGCCACTAAAAAGCCGACATACGCCCATTGCCAGGGAGATTCACTGACCACTGGAGTGCCGAATCCGCTATGACGATTAAAAGCCAATGCCACGGCAACTAAGGTGGTGATCGTAAGAGCTAACATGATAATTTTGGTCATTTTATCAAGCAGTTTGTAGTGGCCGAAAATTAATAATGCTAATGAGCTGGCCAATACAATTAGGGCTAACACGTCAATTGATAGCGGAATAAACTGGGTTAACATTGCCGCCGTTAACATACATACCCCAGCGGTACTGGCAATGGCGGCAATAACATTAAGCCCAGTAAACAGCATTAAATATCCGCGGCCTTGCTTTTGGTAACCGTGCAATAAACTTTCATCAGTTGCGGCTGTGTAGCGAGCGCCAGCGGCGAAGAAAGGATACTTAACGATATTGACTAATAAAATGAGCCACGCCAGTTGCCACCCAAATTCGGCACCCGCTCGAGTAGAGGCGACTAAGTGAGAAGCGCCAATTGCGGCGGCGGCCATTAAGATTCCTGGTCCTGTGGCTTTAAACAGTGTGTTAACACGAGATATCCACGGTACGGCTGATGCAGTTTGTTGATTAAGCATGTTAAAAAAGACCTAGTTTGATTGTTTAGCGGTTAATGATCGTTCTATTCGCAATAAGGTGGCGTTCATTTGTTGTAGATTGTCGAGGATTAATACATCGGTATTTGGACGAGCTGATGCGCTGTTTTGCCGTTCACTGAGTTGTGTTTTTTGTGCCAGTACTTGTGCTCTAAAATCGACTACATTTATGACGCCAATTAAGCTAATTAACGCCCCTGCGCCAGATTGCCCGGCGGTTTCTACGGTAAGTTTATGAATGCCAAACATGCGCATAATGGGACCTTGGATAAGTGCCATATCGGTGATTTTATCCAATGGAACGGTATTTTCTGTTCGAGTAAACAACCCTTTGCGGACGATGAGTTTTTGCTCGGTTAATTCAGCACTCATGTTATTGATGTAACGCTTTGTCGCCAGTAATCCTAGGGGAAACCATAATAATAACAATGGAATACCAACGACACTTAGGAAAAGGAATACGCTGCCAGACAATAACCAGTACAGACCTAGGTTTGCATGAAAGTGGGCACTAACTAGGGTTTTGTCACTCATTTGATCTCCATATCAAAAGATTTTAAATTCACTTTTTTTAAGTATTTATTCTTGTGTAAGTAACTAGTTGCATTTACATTACTGGCTTGTGTTGACTTTGTTAAGAAATAACTTAACTTGGTTACGTAAAAATAAATCCGTACGAGTTGCACGTCGTTATAGTTTTAAACGGCAGTGTGCAGCAGTCAAGGATGTAAAACAATAAATTAACGTTAAGGATGATCATGAAAAAAACTAACCTATTGCGTAGTGCTTGCGCCATCGCCGTTTCACTGTCCCTTGCCCCTATCGCATTCGTTTCTCAAGCTGCCGAAGCCGGTGCACAATCAAAAGTTGAACGAATTGAAGTGACCGGTTCTCGTATCAAACGGACTGATATTGAAGGACCATCGCCAGTTCAATCGTTGAATAAAGACGATATTGCCAACATGGGTTTTGATAACCTACAACAATTGCTTGAACGTATGCCTGCAAACGGTTCTGGCGCATTTTCTACTCGTGGTAACAGCCAAGATTCTACCGCTAACGGTGGCGCATCAATCAGTTTACGTGGCTTAGGGCCAGATGCCACTTTGGTACTTATCAATGGTCGCCGAGTGGGATCGAGTGCCTTTGCTGAAGGGATTTCGAATTCATTTGTTGATATCAACAACATCCCTGTATCAGCAATTGAGCGCATTGATATTCTTAAAGACGGTGCTTCAGCTATTTATGGTTCTGATGCTATCGCTGGTGTGGTTAACATCATATTAAGAAAAGACATCGAAGGGCTTGAAATTAACCTAGGTTATGGCGACGACAGCGGTACGGGTTATGACGAAACCACAGCCAGCTTGGTGTGGGGCGTAAAAGCCGACAAAGGCAGTGCGTCAGTTATTCTTGATTACTTTACTAATGGTACTTTGTCAGCAAGCGATATGGGCCGTTTTGGCACTGCTAACCAATCACCTTATGGCGGTGAAGATTACCGTTCATCACGAGGCTTTCCAGGGTATTTTTATGTTAATGGTGTGAAAACCATCGATCCTGATTGCCCCGCTGAGAATGCCACAGCAAGTGGCAGTTGTTTGTTTGATTACGGTCCATACAATTTAACCATTCCAACGTCTGAGCGTGTTGGTGCTATTGGCCAATTTGATTACATGCTCGGTGAAGATTTAACTGCATTTTTAGAGTTATCTGTACAACATAACACCTCTGAAGCGGGTGGTGCACCAACGCCACTAGATGAAGATGCTGGTTTAACCGTGCCTGGTTCTCATCCTAACAATCCATTTGGACAAGACATTGATATCGGTCGTTACCGTACAGTTGATGCTGGAGCACGTCGTTGGGATATCGAATCAGATACCATGCGTATTGTTGCCGGTCTTCGCGGCGTTATCAATGATTGGGACTGGGAAGTATCAGCGCAACGTGGCCGCAGTGAATCTACTCAAACCGGTGACCGCTCGCAAGGTTGGGTAAGAACCGATTACTTACAAGCCGAAATAGATGCCGGTAACTACAACCCGTTTGGCGGCACTATGAACTCGCAAGATGTGATTGATCGCATCACCACAAGTCTAGTAAGACAAGGTAAGTCGAGCATCACAGCTTATGATGCGAGTATTTCGGGCCATGCATTTACCATCGCAGATCGCGATATCATGATGGCTGCAGGTGCAGAATACCGCGAAGAAAGCGTTAGTGACATTCCAGATGAGCAGTTCCAACGCGGTCTTATTTTTGGTACTGAAGCGGTGTCTGCATTTGGTTCGCGTGATCAACATGCTGCCTATGTAGAATTATCAATTCCTGTTGCCGATAACTTTGAATTACAACTTGCCGGTCGTTATGACAGCTACAGTGACTTTGGTTCAACCACTAACCCTAAAATTGCTTTCCAGTGGGGTATTAGTGACGAGATAACTGCACGTGGTTCTTGGTCCACAGGTTTCCGTGCACCATCATTAGCGCAAATTGGTTTAGGCCCTTCTGAAAAAAGTGACTTTTTAACCGATAGCTATCGTTGTGCAGCTGATAACGTCGACTGTGAATTGCTTGACTACAACTTTATATTTGCCGGTAACCCGAATCTTAAAGCGGAAGAGTCTGAGACTTGGAACGTCGGTATGATTTGGGCACCAAGTCAGCAGTTTGATATTGGTTTTGATTTATACAATATTCTCCAAGATCACAAAATTGACTCATTGCAAAACCAAGATCTTTACGACGAAAACTGTAATGATCAAAACAGCACTATTTGCTTACGTAATGCACCGCAAGCGGGCGAAACATTTGGCTCAATTGACGTAATCAAGTCAGCATTTGTCAATATTGGCTCACAAGAAGTACAAGGTATCGATTTATCTAGCCATTACGGTCTTGAGTTAAACAGCTATGGTGATATTAAGTTTGGTTTAGAGTACAGCTACTTAATCAGCTTTGAAAAAGAAGTTGATGGAACAACGATTGACTACACCGGTGAGTACGAGTATCCACAACACCGTTGGTTGGCAACAACCAACTGGAACATGGACGACTTTACGGCTAACGTTAACTTAAGCTATATCGGTGAGTTTGAAGACTACAACAAAACTCGTACTGTTGATGCACAGTTGTTAGTTGATATGTCTGGTTCATATCGTTTCAACGATACTGTTAAGTTATCTGTAGGTGTAAATAACGTGTTTGATGAAGAGCCATCATTTGCGATTGGTGATGGCGATGCTGACCTTTATGGTTACGCAATGGGCGTACATAACCCACTAGGCCGTTATATTTATACTAAAGTCACAATGAAGTTCTAATGGCAACGTCATAAGATATCGATAGCCACATTCACTTAAGGTGCAATGTGGCTTTTTTTATTGTACGAATTGATTGGATTACCCCAAAAGGATTCAACATGATTACATTATATGGAACTCAAAAAAGTCGAGCACTCCGAGTATCTTGGCTTTTAGAAGAATTAGGCGTTGAATGGCAATTTCATTTTATTGATTTTGCCAAAGGTGAAAATAAACGTGACGCATTTTTAGCCCTCAACCCTAGTGGCAAAATGCCAGTACTCACCGATGGTGACTTTGTGTTAACTGAATCCGCGGCCATTATGCGTTATTTAGCTGAAAAGTACGGCCAAGGTAAATGGTTACCAAAACCGGGCACTCAAGCGTCGGGTATTCATGAGCGCTGGATGAGCTTTGTGATTAGCGAACTTGAACAACCACTGTGGAGCATGGGTAAACATCGTTTTGCGTTGCCAAAAGAATTGCGCGTAGACGCCATGTTTGCTGTGGCTAAATGGGAGTTTGATCAAGCTGCTGCTATTGCAGAAACTTGGATACCAGAGTCTGGGTTTGTATGTGGTAGCTCGCCTATGGTTGCCGATATTTTACTCGCACAAACCTTAGGTTGGGCTTTGGGATTCGAGCAACATCTGCCGCCTAAGTTGTCCGCTTATCGCGATCGATTAAAGCAACGTCCTGCTTTGGCCGCAGCACTCGCCAAAACAGCACCACTTGTTAATGCAACGAAATAACAGGCATTAAAAAGGAAGCACAAGGCTTCCTTTTGATTATTTACTGGCAATATGCAGACTTTTTATAATTGAGTAGCAGCCCATTTCGCACGGCTTTCACGGCTTTCGCTCATGCCGTTATCAGCGCGATAAGCTTTGTATGCTTCAGCATCTAGTGCCACCAAACTCACATCTACTTCAAGTACAAGTTTGCATTCTTTTTTAATACGCCAAGCTGCGGCATTGTATAATTCAGTTAATGGCAAAGTGCTTAAAAATTCTGGATTGTATTGGGTATATAGCGCTTGAGTCGGATACACCACAAACGCTAACCGACGCTTAGGCTCTTTTTTAAAAAGCTCTTCAATACCGTCAGAGGTGTTGAGCACTTGCATTTCGATAATATCATCGATTTCTAGTAACTTTTTTTGAGCCGGAATAGGCGCTTCTCGCTCGCCAGATTCCCATGCCATCACGTCTTCATTACTGGCTTTAGTGATGCTAGCAACCTGTTCAGTTGTTAGGCCTAAAGACTGACGTAAACATTGAATTTCAATTGCATTTAAACCGGTATTTTTCGACATGATCGTTCTCATTGTTAGTGATAATTTGTTTAATAAGCGCTTATTATCTCGCGTTGGGTTCGTTAACTCCAACCTAGGCTAATAGATAAGACTATCGATTAAGCCACACGTCTTCGGCCCAATGCCAAAATGATTCCCATACTTTGTCGCTAAATCGGCCTTTTTTCCAAAACAACACTTGGCTTTCTTCATCAATACAATAAAAGCTATCACCGATTTGGCAAATGGCAATTTGTTCGCGAGGTAATCCAATAGACCAAGCATAACAAGCTACTTCAGGTAAGTAGGTATGTGAAGATGGATCGGCAGCGGTAACAGGTTCAAGCGTGCCATAAATAACATCGCTGCCATACAGTAAGAATTCTTTTAAATCATTGGGTAAACCAATTAAGATCTGTTCTTCAACTTCTACAAGTTGCTCAAAAGTTGGCAATTCTAACGGCACCGGTACGGTTTCGCTTAATTCTTGTAGTTGTTCAATAATGTCATTCATCGCATTGTCCAGCAGATCGTTTCGTAATGGGCGCGAGTATAGCAGATGTGATTGTTGCGGATCTTGTTTGGCAAAAAAAAAGCGCTCATATGAGCGCTAAAGGGTGGTGTGGATACTATGCAACTTGGCGTTGTGAGCTGTATAAACTTTGACGTTTGTAGCTTAACCACGCTTTGTGATACTGCTTGTGAGAGTCTTGACGCAGTTTAGCGATAGTGGCTTGTTCTATGTCATTTAAGCGTCTAGATGTGGCTTTAGCCTGAGACTCAATCTGTTGGATTTGCTCATAAACATGATGTTCAGGGCCACTTTTAATGTCGGCAATATCATTTAAATGAAATTGTACTTCAACCACCATTTGGCTTACGGGTAATTTCACTAATACATTTAAATCACGATAACCTGACACTTTAGGGTGAGCAAAACGATTTTTCAATTGCACAATTTCGGTGTATTGGCTCAACTGTTGGTAACTTGATAGCAAGCTTTTTACGTCATAGGCCACCACACTTGCCCGTGCTATATCGGTTAGTTGGCTGGCATCTCCATTAAATTTAGTTTGCACTTTTTGAGCCGCACGCTGATAACTTTTGGTAGCAGGAAGAATGGTTTTGGTATTACTTGATTGGTCAATGAAGTGAAGTAGGTCAATCAGTTCTTGCTGCGCCGCCGGTGCCCGTGACATCAGAGCATGCAAGTTATCACTATCTTGTGTCACCAAGTCGGTGTTGTGATCATAAAGCGCCATTAGCTGCTCAATATCATTAGATGATTTTTGGCTGAAGTCAGATGGCTGAGCTAGCTTGGTGTATTTAAGCTCGTTAGGCTGGGCAATAGCACCACGTGTAGACAGTAAAATTAAGAATATAAAGAAGGTACGAAACAACTTATTCATTGAATAGCTCCAGCATAATGTCTGTTAATCCAATGTACCGCTTTTTGGCTGAATAGGGGCTGAATGAACAAGGTTTAATGATATATATTAACTTGGCTATGTGTTGTATTCGTTTTTATTATCAAGTGGTTAGTTTTTTTATAATAAAAAAGGGCATCTTTCGATGCCCTTTTTTTTGTGTAAATGTGACCTAAGTCAGTCATTCGCCTTGGTGATTACCAAATTTTTACGCGACTAGCTGGCTCAATGTACATCTTGTCGCCTTCTTTCACGTCATAAGTGCTGTA
>NZ_JACJFI010000390.1 GCF_014164505.1 Shewanella sp. SG41-4
ATCTTACGGTTTAGGTTATGTGCTGGGTTATCACCACGGTATTGGTAACTGTTTAGCCGTTGACGTGCTAGAAGAGTTCTACCCAGAAGGTGTGACTGAGTTCCGTAAAATGATGAAAATTCATAACATCACTCTGCCTAAAAACATCTGTAAAGATTTACCAGATGACACTATCGCTAAGATGGTTGCCGTTACTAAGAGCATGGGTCCACTTTGGGACAACGTGTACGGTAAAGGCTGGGAAGAGAAAGTTACCGATGAAATGCTGACTAAGTTATTCCGTCGTATATAATAAACTGTATATTTAGTCATAAAGGGCTCTTATGAGCCCTTTTATTTATTGTCTACACCACTGTCACAACCACAAGTAGGTCATATTAATGAAAGTTACTCTATTAATCCCGGCACGTTATGGTTCAAGCCGTTTCCCGGGCAAGCCGCTAGCCCCGATTAATGGTAAACCCATGATCCAACACGTTTACGAACGTGCATCGTTAGCAAGAGGCCTCGATAATATCTATGTTGCTACAGATGACGACCGCATTAAAGATGCCGTTGAATCCTTTGGTGGTAAAGTAGTGATGACTAGCCCTGATGCAGCATCTGGTACCGACCGTATTAACGATGCCATTGCATTACTGGGTCTTAACGATGATGATTTAGTGATTAATTTACAAGGCGATCAACCGCTTATTGATCCTATCTCAATCGAACAAATCATTAGTCTATTTGAACGTCACCCTGGTGAATTCGAAATGGCAACATTAGGATTTGAGATCGTCGATAAAAGGGAATTAGACGACCCAATGCACGTTAAAATGGTATTCGATAATGACCATAATGCATTGTATTTTTCTCGCTCACGTATCCCTTTTGGGCGCGATACCAATGACTATCCTGTTTACAAACATTTAGGTGTTTATGCTTACACTAAGCGTTTTGTGAATGCATTTGCTAAGTTACCTTTAGGTAGACTCGAAGACCTCGAAAAATTAGAACAGTTGCGCGCACTCGAATACGGCTACAAAATTAAAATTGCTATCAGTGCATTTGACTCTCCAGAAGTTGATACCCCTGAAGATATTCGAAAGTGTGAACTACGTTTAGCGGTAGACTAATAACCAAACACATATGGTTCTAGCCTGTGTTGTCTTAAAACACGGCTAGAAAGTTTCAGCTTAAAAGGAGTTCCCAATGAGTTTAGAAGGTTATGAAGTTTGGCTAATTATTATTTTAGTCATAGGCGTTATTGCAAGTAACATTGCGGTGTTGAAATATTCTGCCAAATTTAAAATGCCTCAATTTGGTGAACATAAAAACCAAGCTCAAAGTGCTGAAAAAGAAACCAGTTCAGCAGAATCGGAAGGTAAACTGACTACAGAACCTTCAGATGAGAAAGGCAACGACAGCAAAGACAAAACGTTATAATGCTCAATGTACCTATTTATAAAAATGAACCTATCTATATTTTAGCGGGTTGCAACTAACATAACGTACATGATGCTCTATGTTGTCGTGATTAATTGTTGTTATTTGTTTAACGTGCATTCTTTCTATCGCGATAACCATTTGTCGCAATATCTAAATGTATTAACTTAAGCCTGATAATAAAAAAGCTAACACCATAATGGGGTTAGCTTAATGTGTATCCAACAGGTTCTGCTTCTATATTGGTTTTGTGCAATACCACAGGCAAGTGTTATTCACTGTCGAGCTTGACTCGTTGTTGCTCTTGGTTATTCGGCCAAGCATTGATGACAGCTTTGACTAACGATGCTAGTGGTATGGCAAAAAACACTCCCCAGACACCCCATAGGCCACCAAATACTAACACAGCAGCAATAATCACTACCGGATGTAAATCAACAGCATCAGAAAATAATAATGGCACTAACACATTGCCATCTAATGCTTGAATAATTCCATAACCTAACATCAAGTAACCAAATTCAGCGCTAAAACCCCATTGGAAAAAAGCCACTAATGCTATTGGCAATGTAACCAGTGTTGCACCTACATATGGGATCAATACCGACAAGCCTGTTAACACACCTAGCAGAGCAGAATAACGCAGCCCCATGATGGCAAAAAAGATATAACTGGCTACACCAACAATAACTATTTCAATGACTTTACCACGAATATAATTAAAAATTTGTTGGTCCATTTCAGACCAAACTTTTCGCGCTAGACCGCGGTTAGATGGAAAAAACCGTTTGCTGCCATTTAATAAAAACTCTTTGTCTTTTAAAAAGAAAAACACCAACAAAGGCACTAAGATGGCGTACACCATTAGCACTAATAATGACGCTGAATAACCCAGAATTTGTTTACCTAAATCAATAAGGTGCTGCGTATCAAGCATCTTATTGACTTCTTCCATCATCGAATCAAGTTGTGATGCACTGACAAATTGCGGGTAATCAGCACTAAATTCACGCACGATTATCATCCCCTTATCAATCATAGAAGGTAAGTCAGTAACCAATGACACCCCTTGGCGCCAAATACTAGGCACCAAACCAAACGTCAAAATAATCATTAGCCCTATAAACACCACCAACACGATTGTTGCTGCTGCGGTTCGGCTTATGCCAAGTCGAGACATTTGTGCAACTGGCCACTCCAATAAAAATGCTAACACTAAAGCAACCAGCAGTGGCGCAAGCAATCCGGAACCAAAGTACAATGCAAGACCAATCCCAATAATGATGAACATTAACGTTATGGCTTGTGGGTCACTAAAGCGGGTTTTGTACCAATCAGTTAAAATTTCCAGCATTGAAAAACCTTTTATA
>NZ_JACJFI010000391.1 GCF_014164505.1 Shewanella sp. SG41-4
AGCAAAGTGAAGATATTAAAAATGCTGGGAAGTTGACAGACGATCTTTGTTTTTATACTGATGAAGATGGAACTCATTACTTTGTACGTGCAGTCATGGAAATACCAATTAATGGTGTTGTTGAACCTTTTACCTGGGGAATATGGTGTTCGTTGAGCAAAGCTAGCTTCGATAGGTACGTAGAAACATACGATGACCCTGATACAGAAGATTGTTATTTTGGGTATTTATCCAACTATCTACCGTATTATGAAAATACGTATGCGCTAAAACTAGATGTGCAGCCACAAGAAAACAATCAAAGACCGCTGCTTGTTCCCCATGAATCTGAACATAAGCTAGTCAGTGACTTTGAAAATGGCATTAGTATTTCAAGGGCGCAGGAGATAGCTGAAACGTGCATGCACAGCTAACAAGTTGGCGGCAAAATCTCCGCGTTTTTTGTGTTACTCGCTGCGCTCAATCATTAGCAAAAAACACTCCGCCTTCGGCGCCGTTGAAACGGGTGTTACCGTATATCCGATTGCAATACTATCTCTAATGCCAATAGTCATTTCCGGTTCTTTAGCTCCAATATGCTTTTGTCCAAAAAAAGTTAGCCAAGCTCTAATTGTAGTGGCCAGAATTTATTGGCCACTACAGAACATACAGCTTAAAAACTGGAATCCAAGTTTAATTAGCATAGACAAAATTAACACTTGAATTTGGGGAGTATGCAGCGATTGGATAGAGTCTATAAATTCAAAATTAGTAATGTAGTCATAATATAAGGAAATTTATGAAATATTTAGGGTTTATATTTTTATCAATTATAAGCACGGCCCTTAGCGCCAACGAAGTTGATCAAAATGGCAAGATATACAATCAGAGGGATTGTTTCTCAGGACCATTTACCAGTTATGATAATTGGATAAATTTCATGGAGAGAAAATTTTCTAGAAAGATTAAAAATCCTGAGTTGTTAAAAAATAAAATGGATGGCTTCAAGAAGCAATTTGATAAGGATGAATTTAATACCTACAGCAACAACCTTTCATGTACTAATTTCACATACAATGTCGAAGGGACTGATGTTCTTGGTTTTGTCATCAAACCTAAAGAGTCAACTACTGACCTACCTGTAATAGTTTACAATAGGGGCGGGAATGGTAATTTCGGTGGCGTTGTATTTGGTGCAATGATGAACAATCTTTTTCCTATAGCCAATAAGGGATTTGTGATCGTAGGTAGCCAGTATCGAGGCACATTTGGTTCACCAGATAAAGGTGAACAAGATCAATTTGGTGGTTCTGATGTCCAAGATGTTGTTGGACTAGTGAATCTGATTGGAGAGTTTGACGGAGCTGATACAAGTAAAATAGGTATGCTTGGAGCTAGTAGAGGTGGCATGCAATCATTTCTTGCTCTAAAACAACTTAATAATATAAAAGCTGTTGCAACGATTGCACTAAATGCCGATCTAAATGCAGATCTAGCAACGCGACCTGAAATGGAAAAAGTATATAAACACCGAATTCCAGGTTACAAAGGAAACGAAAACAAAAAACTCGCTGAAAGGTCAGTTATCAATTGGGTGGACAAACTCCCTTCTGGTGTTCCAATTTTATTAATTCATGGCGAAAATGATGTTCGAGTCTCTGCTTCTCACTCTAAAACATTTGCAAAAGCACTAAAAGAAACTGAGATTGAGCATAAATTAGTAATTTATGCTGACAACCACTTCATTTCATCTAACACCACAAAAGCTCACAATGAGATTACCAAATGGTTTACAGAAAACCTGTAAAATCGCAGTGATCAATATGCTGTTAATGGGTAATCCACCTAAAAATAGTATTTCTATTAATAACTTGCTATTGTTCTGGAGGGCTTGAAGGTTCTTTTATAGCTCATTTTAAAGGTGCGTTTTCATAGAAGATGTGAATATTAAATGATTGATGCTGTTTGTACTTATGGTGGTGAAAGGCACACTTTCTCAATTTTGAGATTTCAGACATTAACTGAAACCGAAATTGAAAAATTTAGGCAATTTTTACAATGCCCAGAGTGCAAAGGGAAGGCTTACTATCGTAAGAGAAGCTCAGACGGTAAAGCGGCGTGCTTTGGCTCTAGATATCATGTTGCAGGATGCGATGAAGGTCATCCTTCAACTCAACGAGACCGAGAGACTCGGCATAGCGTAGAAGTAAATAAGGTCATTTCAGATGCTGATATTATTAGCATTGATTTCATGTTATCCAGCACCAAAAAGCCTGCTACAGAGGTGCAAACTGTCGCCTCTACACCAACTGCACCTCTACTCCACAAAATCGATAATACCAGTCGCAAACACGCTAGTAACAATGAACAAACCAAGGTCAAAGTATTAGGGCTTGAGAAAATTCTCAATAGTCTAATGCGTGGCAGTGACTTAGCAGAGTCGAGTACTTTGATTGAGCTTGATAGTGGCTATAAATTTAAAGCGAAAAATTTATTTGTTAACTTTGCTGAAGCTGAGCCTAGTGCTAATGCCAAAGAGGCAAAGCCTAAAATGTACTGGGGTACGATTTCTCACGTAGACAAAGAGCTTGATTGGTTAAATCCATCTGATTGTAATGATGTTGGCATTCCTATCTCTAAATATAAGTCGATATTATTAGAACGTTTCAATGTAGCGGAAGGGCGACAGTTAGAAGGTGCGGGGGTTATTCTGTTTGGCAAATGCTTTTGGAACTCAAAGAAGACTCGCAAGATAATTGAACTGTGGAATGCAGACAGAATTTTTATCTCAATACTAGAAGA
>NZ_JACJFI010000392.1 GCF_014164505.1 Shewanella sp. SG41-4
TAAAAAGCAAATCAAAAAAGCTGTAGGTGATGCGGTAACACGTCGAAGTGTTACCGACATAGATAAAGGTGAGCAGATAAGTATTCCCAAGCGGGATCTCAGTGAACCCGTTTTTAGACAAGGACAAGGTGGCATAAGGGACAGAGTTCACCCAGGTAATGATCAATTTAATCGTGGCGACCAAATCCAGCGACCTAAAGGTGGACAAGGCGGTGCAGGTCAAGGCGATGCATCTAATAGTGGCGAAGGTGATGACGATTTTGTGTTTACTATATCAAAAGATGAATACTTAGCATTACTGTTTGAAGATCTTGAACTACCAAACTTACAGAATAATCGCCTTAACAAATTGGTTGAGTATCAAAACTATCGAGCAGGTTTCACCAATGATGGCGTACCCGCCAATATCAATATTGTGCGGTCACTGCGTTCTTCACTCGCTAGACGCATTGCTATGAGCGGCGAAAAAAAGAAAGCAATACAGGCATTTGAAGCAGAACTGGCATTGCTCGAAGGTACTCCTGGTGCTAAAGCCGAATGCATTATAGCCATCAAAGAACAAATAACAGTACTCAAGCAACAAATCGCTAAAGTGCCATTTATCGATACCTTTGATTTACGCTATTACAACTATGCAAAACGCGAAGTCCCTTCTAGTCAAGCGGTGATGTTTTGTTTAATGGATGTATCTGGTTCGATGGATCAAGCCACCAAAGACATGGCTAAACGTTTTTATATTCTATTGTATCTATTCCTGACTCGCAGTTATCAACACCTCGAAGTGGTTTATATCCGCCACCATACACAAGCAAAAGAGGTCGATGAACATGAATTCTTTTACTCACAAGAAACAGGCGGAACTATAGTATCAAGTGCGTTAAAACTGATGCACGAAGTACAACAAGCTCGTTACCCTGAAAATGAATGGAATATCTATGCAGCTCAAGCTTCTGATGGCGATAATTGGTCCGACGACTCCCCCATTTGCCATGAGATATTAGCAAAACATATTCTCCCAAAAGTACGTTATTTCAGTTACATCGAAATCAGCAATCGAGCTCATCAAACCTTGTGGCATCAATATGAACAGTTGCAACAGCAGTTTGACAACATTGCGGTACAACAAATTCACCAAGTTGAAGATATCTATCCAGTTTTCCGCGAACTCTTTAAAAAGCAAGCTATATAGGAGGCTGTGATGGCTCAACATAAACGTAACCCGTTAGATGATGGTCCAGAGTGGACATTTGATTTACTGCAACAATATCAGCATGAAATTGAGCAGGCTGCGGCTTTCTTTAAACTTGAAACTTACCCGAATCAAATTGAAATTATAACCGCGGAACAAATGATGGATGCCTATGCAGGAATAGGAATGCCCATTGGTTATACTCACTGGTCATTTGGTAAACGGTTTATTCAAACAGAACAAGGCTACAAGCGCGGCCAAATGGGACTGGCGTATGAAATTGTGATTAATTCCGACCCATGTATTGCTTACTTAATGGAAGAAAATACCATCACGATGCAAGCATTAGTAATGGCCCACGCTTGTTATGGCCACAATAGTTTTTTTAAAAATAACTATTTATTTAACACCTGGACGGATGCGAGTTCGATTATCGATTACTTGGTTTTTGCTAAGAATTATATCCGTGAATGTGAGCTACGTTATGGTGTAGAGCTAGTTGAACTGACCCTAGATTCTTGTCATGCATTAATGAATTACGGTGTAGACCGTTACAAACGTCCCGCCGAAGTGTCATTCAAAGAAGAACAAGCAAGACAACAAGAGCGTGAGGATTATCTACAAAGCCAAGTGAATGACTTATGGCGAACTCTGCCGACATCGCCACAAAAAGAAACCGATGAAACGACGGCTATTTTTCCTAGCGAACCTCAGGAAAATATTTTATATTTTATTGAGAAAAATGCTCCATTACTGGCATCTTGGCAACGTGAATTAGTCCGTATAGTACGCAAAATGGCGCAGTATTTTTATCCGCAAAAGCAAACCCAAGTGATGAACGAAGGCTGGGCAACTTTTTGGCATTACACCATCCTTAATCGCTTATATGATACCGGTAAAGTGACCGACCGTTTCATGTTAGAGTTTTTGCAGAATCACACCGCGGTGGTCGCGCAACCAGCCTATAACAGCCCATATTATAATGGCATAAATCCCTATGCCTTAGGTTTTGCGATGTTTGTCGATATCAGACGTATCTGCGAAAAGCCCACTGAAGAAGATCGTAAATGGTTTCCAGACATTGCCGGCAGCGATTGGCTAACTACGGTTCACTTTGCCATGAAGCACTTTAAAGATGAGAGTTTTATTAGCCAATATTTATCACCTAAAGTGATCCGTGACTTTAAACTATTTGGCATTTTAGATAATGAAAAAAGCAGCCTATTATCCATATCAGCCATTCATGATGACCAAGGTTACCAAGATATTCGTAACACCCTATCGCGACAATATAATCTGTCGAATATAGAGCCCAATATACAAGTGCAACAAGTGCAAGTGAACGGGGATAGATCAATTGTCTTACGCTACATCCCATTTGACGGCATCCCGCTGGCAGACAACCATCAAGAGGTATTAAAGCATTTACATCGATTATGGGGCTTTAATGTCACCTTGGAACAATTTGATGACTTAGGTGTTGTAAGTACTTTATCAATATGTCCCGACACGGCATCACAAAGTCTATCTAGTTTGCGTTCTGTGGGGTAAACGTGTTCA
>NZ_JACJFI010000393.1 GCF_014164505.1 Shewanella sp. SG41-4
TTGTTTTGATTGAGCAAATCTGGGGCATGTGATGCCAATTCAAACTGCATCGATTCTTCGGTGGTTTGAGAGCCGGGTAAGACATTAATAACACTGCCAGTAACCAGTCTACTGACGTTTTTGACACCTTTTAATGATAACTCGGCACCACTAATCCAAAATTGGCTGTCGCTGGTAACTAATCCTTTGTAATGATGTTCTACTCGAGCGATAAATTGCACCCCAGTGTCAGTTAAGGTGACTTTTTCTATTTCGCCGATAACAATGCCGCGGTAGGTGATAGCAGTGCCTTCATTGACCTCATCACTACCAGGTGCGGTTAAACTAAAATGAACACCTCCTATTGCGGTGAGTTCATCTTCGTATAGGTTATAAACATCACCATTTTGAGCTTTTTCAGTGTAACTTCCGGTATCAAAGCTGATCCCGCCGGCTAAAATAGACGCGATACTTTCAGTACTGACTTTTATGCCTGCTAAAGAAGCATCAATTTTTAAGCCCGATACATTCCAAAAATGGGAGTCTTTACTCACTAAATGGGCATATTGTTCTTGAACAAATGCGCTAATAATAATTTGTTTATTTCCATCTAGACGATAACTAATAATACTTCCGACAGGTGCTTGACGATAAAAGACCGGCGAGCCAACATCAATCGAACCCAGCTTAGGGGATTTTAATTCGATCATGAGTCCTTCACTGCCGGGTAGTATTGCAGGTGCTTCACGTTGTGCTTCAAATACAGTTGCTGAACGTCCATCGCCTGGTTGCAGGGCAATGTAATTACCTGAAAATAATGTATCTAGTCCTTCAACTCCGGTAATACTAGCTTTAGGTTTTACTAACCAAAAGAGGGTGTTTTTATTGAGAAATGGGTCGGCACGGTAATCCATAACAACTTTAACGTTAACCCCTTTTAGATCATCGTCAATACCAATGTCGGTCACTTTACCGACCGTCAATCCTTGATATTTCACTAATGTCTTACCAATATCAATACCGGTAGCACTCGGGAAATGAATTAATATTTCGATGCCGGATTCTTTGATACTTTTGACCCCTAACCAGGCTCCTAATATCAAAGCAACAACCGGTAATAACCATATTGGCGAGAATAACTTTTTCTTCACAATTTTAGGTGATTCAATTTGTGTCATCAGTGTTTTCCAAGCGGTCCCAGAGTAATCGAGTATCTAACACTTTAGCCGCAAGTTGCGTTAGCAAGATAACTAACGCAAATGCTGTCGCGGCAGGTGCAGGTTTTGCGTCTAATAATTGCCCCATATTAACTAAGGCAACTGTTAATGAAATAACGAATAAATCGAGCATTGACCAACGGCCAATCCATTCAATGATGTGAAATCCAATCATTAATTTTCTTTTTGATATTGGTAAGTTAAAACTAATAGCCGATAAATAGGTCGCTAAGCCAATAATTTTAAGCCAAGGTACCAAAATACTGGCAGTGAAAACAATGATAGCAATCGGGAACATACCTGTTTTGACTAAATGACTAATACCACTAAAAATTGTGTCATTGGTGACCACACCGCGATTAGTCAACAAGGTAATAGGATAGATATTGGCGACAATAAGTAAAATAGTTGCAGTAACCAATAAAGCCCAACTTTGTTGAATACTGGCATAATTACGACTGCTTAATTGGCTAAAACAACGTTTACAATGATTGTTACTAGTGACATTAAGTTTTCGACAAACAGGGCATAAACATAAGCCAATTTTTATGCCTTGAACGTGCGACAAAACCTTAGTTGTAATCTCTTTGTTGATATTGTCAACTTGCGCAGTGTTGTCGACTATTTCTTCATTGGAAGTCGTCATTGGAGTATCAGGCATCAACATAACTCCACATATGTTCTAGGTTATATTCACGTTGCAAAAATAAAATGATGATGAACAACATCGTAAAACTGAATGTTCCCATACCAAAATACACATCAGAAAAGTCAGATAATTGGAATGCCGACACTAAAAAACTGATCACATAAATTTCTAACATGGTCATTTGTGATATCAAACCATGATTTTTTAATAATGTAGTATATGTTCTTTGCCAAAATGAGTTGTGCAGTTTTAACTTCACAATCACAACTTGGGCCATAATTGACAATATCAATAATCCTGGCGCAATAACTGCCGCAACCATTACCGCAAGGCCTACTACCCAATACCCTTCAGCCCAAACCGTAAAAGCCGCTTGCAGCACGGTTGTGGTCCGTACACTGCCAAGAAAGTGAATTTCGAGTACAGGCAATAAATTAGCGGGAATAAAAATAATTAACGCCGCAACACATAACGCTAGCATGCCATTAATGGAGCAATAAGGTGAATCATAGAGTGCCGTGTGGCAACGAGGACAAAGCGCTCGAGCGCTAGAAGGCAAAGCGCGTTTTGTCACTGCCAAATCACATGATTGGCATAAAATTATAGAATCATGATCATCAAATTCATGCATGAAGAATTAATCTAATCCATAGTAAAGCGCATTATTGGGTAGCAAAGAGTCAAAGCCGTTTGCTTTGCCTTATATTGGCAGAAAATGAGTTAATTGTTAAATAATCTCGATTTTCTTGTGCTTGATAATATCAGAATAATCAGAACACTTGCATCATAAGTTAACTATGTGAGATTCTATGCACTGTATATAAAAACAGTGAGGATTACATCATGGCAGTGATAACCCAATTTGTCGTGGTCAGAGAAGGGGTGGAAAAGATGAC
>NZ_JACJFI010000394.1 GCF_014164505.1 Shewanella sp. SG41-4
CTCGGGGATTATTATTCTACAGGTTGCTTGAACAAGCAGTGCGTTCTAAGCCGATAACGTACCAATCAATTAAAAATCGATAACCACAATATATAGTGATTGGTTGTGCTAAGTGGATAGCCCTTATATAAACACAGTGCATTGGTAAGGTAACGGTTATGGGGCAATTAACATTTTTGGAGGCTATACGGACAGAGATCAGGGTACGCCATTACAGCTATCAAACAGAAAAATCCTACCTCTATTGTAACCGTCTAGCGAACCACACCTCGCATCGTTAATCTGCCTATTTGAAAATACCTGCTCAATGATAAATTTGGAGCAGGTGATGAAAACATACAGAACAGCGGCACAGTGGCTCGGTTTACTTCAGCAGCGCAGCAATTTCAAAGGCACTAATGTTGAATTCTGCCAACATCATAATGTCTCGATTACCACTTATTATAAACAACGTGCTTTACAGGCTGAGAACCAGCAAAAAACAACCTTGCCAAAGCGCGCTACATCATCACGCTTTATTCAACTAAAACAAACCACCACTGACGTCTGCGAGCACACTCATCAAAATACACTGCAGTTTGATACCCGCACAGGCCAACTCACCCTACCAGCAGATTTAGCAACGACCGATATCGTTGCCATTATTAAAGGGCTAATGGCATGAAGATGTTTGTTGATATCCCCACTGTTTATTTATGTGCCGATGTGGTCGATTTTCGTAAATCGATTAATGGATTAGCCGCCTTAGTGGAAGCTGAGCTTGAACTCCCAGTGCTCAGTGGTGCGCTATTTGTCTTTTGTAATAAAGGCCGTGACAAACTCAAATTGCTTTATTGGGATAATACCGGCTTTGCGCTGTGGTATAAGCGATTAGACAAGCATAAGTTCAAATGGCCCAAACTCATGTCACCCACCATGACATTAACCGAGCAACAATTACACTGGTTATTAGGGGGTTATGATGTCATTGGTCACAGCAAAATTGATGTCGCAGGTAAGCAACTACTTTAATATTTGCGATCGATTGATGATCATCAAAGGATGTTCATTTAGCACTGGAAACCCGCTGGTTACGCCTTAAAATAGGCTTCATGAAAAATGTACTCGCCCTTCAACAGCGCATTGCTGAACTGGAAAAACTGCTCGAAAATGAGCGGCAATTATCTTTACAAAAAGATGCGCAAATCGCTGCGCTAGAAGAACGCTGGCGCCTGGCCCAACAAAAACAATTTGGCAAAAGTGCTGAAGGCTTTGTAGGGCAAGGCGAGTTATTCAATGAAGTAGAAGAGATTGTTGAAGCCGTTGAGGCCGAGCAACAATCCATTAGCTATACCCGCAAAAAACCGGTGCGTAAGCCACTGCCAAAAGACTTACCCCGTGAGCAAGTTATCCACGACATTGAAGATAAAACCTGTGATAGCTGTGGCGGTGAGCTACATAAAATGGGTGAAGATAAGTCAGAAAAGCTTGAGTTTATCCCAGCGCAAATAAAAGTCATTGAGCACATTCGGCCTAAATACGCGTGCCGTCACTGTGATAAATCCTCGACGAATACGCCAATAAAACAAGCACCAATGCCTGCGATGCCGATTAATAAAGGTATCGCGACGAGCAGTTTGCTCAGTCAGCTTATCACCAGTAAATACCAATACGGGTTACCGCTTTATCGCCAGGAAGCGATGTTCAAGCAATACGGTATTGAGCTCAGTCGCCAGACCATGAGCAGCTGGATAGACAAATCCGCCACACTGTTTGCACCACTGGTGGAACGGCTTAAAGCCGAGCTGTTAAAGCAGCCCACGTTGTTTGCCGATGAAACGCCACTGAAAGTGGTGAAATCCGATAAGGTGAACAGCTACATGTGGGTGTATTGCTCAGGTCGAGATTCACCTGAGCCAAACCATCCTACCCCCAATATCGTGCTTTACGATTTTCACAATAGTCGGGCTGCCGCCTGCGTGGTCAATTATCTTGATGGATATCAAGGTTACTTGCACGTAGATGGTTATCAAGTTTATGAAAAAACACAGGCAACCTTAGTGGGATGCTGGGCGCATGCTCGTCGTAAATTTATCGACGCGAAAAAGCTGCAAGGTAAAAATAAAACCGGTAAAGCGGATGTGGTATTGAGCCTTATCCAAAAACT
Organism: Shewanella sp. SG41-4; assembly: GCF_014164505.1. GTDB lineage: Bacteria > Pseudomonadota > Gammaproteobacteria > Enterobacterales > Shewanellaceae > Shewanella. The sequence continues at coordinate 2,147 of NZ_JACJFI010000394.1, forward strand.
GTACGGCGTTGAGTCACGCGTTAAAGATAAAAGTGCGGATGATAAATACACGACAAGACAAGCAGTCAGTGTGCCTATACTGGACAAGCTAAAAGCATGGCTTGAGCAAAACCAACCGAATTTAGTGGTAATACCAAACTGATTGAGGCGGCTAATTACCTGGCTAATCAATGGCACAAACTCATTCGTTATGTTGATGATGGCAGATTGAGTATTGATAATAATCGTGCAGAGCGAGCGGTAAAACCGTTTGTGATAGGCCGCAAAAATTGGTTATTCAGTCAGACAGCTAATGGGGCTCATGCCAGTGCCACGCTTTACAGCATTGTGGAAACAGCAAAGGTAAATGGCTTATTACCATTTGATTACATCATGGCTTGCCTTAATGAACTGTGCCAACCAGTACCGGATATAGACAGCCTGTTACCATGGAATTTTAAAAGGTAGGTGTAGTTGCCCAGACGCTTACGATTCTGTCACTGACAATTTTGTATGAAATCGGTGATATCTGCCGATTTGAGTCAGTGCAAAAGTTCGCTTCTTACTCTAGATTGGTCAAATGCAAAGCTGAATCGGCGGGTAAAACCTACGGTA
>NZ_JACJFI010000395.1 GCF_014164505.1 Shewanella sp. SG41-4
GGTTATAGTACGGTTGTGATGGGTGCGAGTTTCAGAAATATCGGTGAGATTATCGAATTAGCAGGTTGTGACCGTCTAACGATTGGTCCTGCATTGCTAGAAGAACTAGCGAATACTGATGTAGAAATCATCCAGAAATTGGTTGCTACTGCAGCAACACATGCTGCTCCAACAGCACTAACTGAAGAACAATTCCGCTGGGCATTCAATGAAGATCCAATGGCAGTAGATAAGTTAGCAGAAGGTATTCGTAACTTTGCCATCGACCAAGGCAAATTAGAAGTTATGCTAAAAACAAAATTAAGCTAGTTGGAGGCTTACTCGTGACTACACTGACTCAAAGCACGATTTGGAAGGCGCTACAAACTCATTCAAGTCAACTACCTCACATGCGCGAATTGTTTGCCCAAAACCCACAACGTTTTGAGCAAATGAGCGTTGCGGCTTGTGGTCTGTTTTTAGATTACTCTAAAAACCGTGTGAACGATGAAACACTTAAGCTGCTATTCTCTCTCGCTAAAGAAGCAAAACTGAGTGAAAAAATTACTGCAATGTTCAATGGTGATGTGATTAACAACACCGAACAACGCTCAGTATTGCACACTGCATTACGCAGTAAAGCAACTCAAACGATTATTGCTGAAGGAGCTAATATTGTTCCTGAAGTACAACAAACATTAGCCAAAATGGCTAAGTTTGTTAGCTCAGTTCAAGCTGGCGAGTGGAAAGGTTATACCGGTAAAGCGATTACAGATATCGTCAGTATCGGCATTGGAGGTTCATTTCTTGGACCTAAAATTGTTTCACAAGCATTAAGACCCTATTGGCAAAAAGGGCTTAACTGTCATTTTGTTGCTAATGTTGATGCGACATCTATCTGTGAAAAATTAAAAAATCTCAATGCTGAGACCACATTATTTGTGATGTCGTCAAAATCATTCAGTACTCAAGAAACGCTTACCAATACGCTTAGTGCTAAAGATTGGTTTTTAGGCCAAGGAGCAAGCCAACAAGATGTGGCTAAACACTTTGTTGCAGTAACATCAAATGTAACTAAGGCCACTGAGTTTGGTATGGACGCTAACAATATATTCCCAATGTGGGATTGGGTTGGCGGACGCTACTCATTATGGTCAGCCATTGGTTTACCTATTGCGCTACTTGTTGGTATGGATAACTTTACGGCCTTGTTAGATGGCGCGCATCAAATGGACCAACATTTTGCTGATACGCCTATCGAACAAAACATGCCTGTCATTATGGCGATGTTGTCTGTATTGTACGGTAATTTTCATGGTGCTCAATCGCATGTTATTTTAACCTACGATCATTACTTACGTGGTCTTCCGGCTTACTTCCAACAGCTCGACATGGAGAGTAACGGTAAATCAGTGACACTCAATGGCACTGACGTAGATTACAGCACAGGTCCTGTAATTTGGGGCGGTGAAGGCACTAACGGTCAACATGCATATCATCAGTTACTTCATCAAGGTACAGCATTAATTCCTGCTGACTTTATTATGCCGTTGCAAAGCCATAATCCGTTGGGTGAACATCATGACCAACTTGCATCAAACTGCTTTGGTCAAACCCAGGCCTTAATGCAAGGTCGTACATACGATGAAGCACTGGCTGAACTAAGCAACAGCAAGCTTGATGAGCATCAGAAGCCGCTTATAGCCAAACATAAGGTAATGGTTGGTAATAAGCCAAGTAACACTTTATTGATGGATAAGCTCACGCCAACAACGTTGGGTGCGTTAATCGCGCTATATGAGCACAGAACCTTTGTTCAGGGTGCAATATGGCAGATAAACTCATTTGATCAATGGGGTGTAGAGCTAGGTAAACAATTAGGTAATGATGTACTAGCACGAATTGGGGCAGACCAAGGTGCTACTGATTTAGATGCATCGAGCAATGCATTAGTGAACCTATATCGTAAAGGTAAGCTATAAAACAAATATTAGGCTTAACTAAAAACTCAGCTTGCTGAGGTTTTTTTATCCATTTTTGATATTAAATTAACTAAACTGTGATTTATTAGTAACGTTAATGAAACACAACTGTTGCACCCTATAGCTGAAATATGGTACTTATTCGTGCAGAGACATCATAATAACAAGGGAGGTTACCATGGATCGATTAGACTATGGTGGTGCGCTAGACGAAGTTATTGAAAGACCAAACCGCTCAAAAAGCTCGTCAAAAAAACGCAAATGGCGTGAAATTGAAGCCATTAAGGATAAGCAGCGTTTACTCAAGGAATTGCAAGATATTGATGATTCATTCGATTTTGACGTTAATACGTTAGTGCTTTAATTGGATCCCACCGACTAAAAGCTAAACGATAAAATCGATTAAAAGAGCGCATAATGCGCTCTTTTTGTTTGCCATAATTATTGGTTAGTGATGAATTAACATCAAAGATCTCTAACAAAAGAATAATTGCATCATTTGTTATCCGCATGTTCAATATAGGTCCGTAAATCTTCAAAAATCGTTTTATCATTATCATTAAATAACGGATCTTCAATTAACCGATTTTGACATAACACGTTGATTTTTTGCCAATCGTTATTGTCTAATGCCTTAACAAAATTAGGAAATACTTCCCGTTCTTCATACTGCATATGCAATTGTTGTAGCTCAATATATTCTTGCAGATCGTTAATCAACTTGTCGCGCGAGATAACCACATCAGATAAAATCATATTCAAGCTATACAC
>NZ_JACJFI010000396.1 GCF_014164505.1 Shewanella sp. SG41-4
TAAATCACTCAACCTATCACAGAGGTTTTGTTAGCGACTTACTGTATCAAGTCCCTGCAATACCACCTGCAAATGATTACTCAGTATATTTGAGAGATATTCACGGAAATGAATAAAGGATACTTAATATAGAATAAAAAAGATATTAAATTTCGGTTCACATTTTAACCAACTATTTTTGTTCGCAAATGCAGACGATATGGTTCCAACTATTCTGGAGATGAAATTGAAAATTGTTTACTTGGCAGATCATAAAGAACAGCTCTCTAAAGTAGCTGAATGGTACTTTGATGAATGGGGGCACTTTCTCGAAGACCCATTAACAAATATATTTGTCACAAGATTAGAAAGTTGTCTTAATAAGACTAAGTTTCCGTTAGTTATTATAGCTATGGAAGGAGACAAGCTTATAGGTGCTGCTCAAATCAAGCTCAATCAAATGTCTATTTACCCAAATAAAGAGCATTGGTTGGCTGGAGTCTATGTTGAGCCTAAGCATCGAGGAAACAATGTTGCAGCTCTTCTTATTGAAAAAATTCAAGAGATTGCAATTGCATTAGGTGTAGAAGTATTGCATTTACAAACAGAACATCTGTCAGGTGGCTTATATTCAAAGTTGGGTTGGCAGCCAGACGAACTAGTTAATTTCCGTAGTACAGATGTTATGGTTATGTCTAAAAATCTCGGTTAACAACCGCATATCAAGCAACTTAATAGGGACTAGAAACAGCAGGCTGTTCGCTTCGATCTATTTTAGCCCACTATTTTTGTGTTAAGGCTTAGATTTTCTCTAAGAAACAGCCTGCTTTATGCGTTCTGAATACGTTACCTCGTGCCTTTAAAGTTCTTAGGATTAATTTTAGGGGCTCGTTTTTTTATTGAATTTGGCTGTTAGAGTTATTCTACTGCCTCTTTAGGTATCAACATATGAAACTCCCATTTATCACTCTAGTTTTACTGTGCTGTTCATGTTCAACTCACTACCAGATCAATAGTAACAGCGTAGATCATGTTTCATGGAATGAAGGGCAAGGAAAAGTTGTTCAACATGTTAATGGTGCAGATCCTAAAACATTTCAGGAGCTTCTGCCGTTCTACGGCAAAGATCAAAATGGAGTGTTTTGGGGCTCGTCAATTATTGAAGGTGCGGATTCTGCTACTTTCGTAGCCATAGATAATTACTATGGTGTGGATGCATACCATGGAATCGTCAAAGGTAATGTGATTTTAGAGTCTGACGGTGCAAGCTTTGAATATCTTGGAAACAACTGGTCACGAGATTTTTCTAGTTATTTCTATAATGGAGAAAGACTTGATCTTTGTGACTACGATACTTTCAAAATAATTAAAAGCTTGCTATCAGACAGAGCCCGAGACAACAAATGCCTTTATGATAAGAGTAAAACTGTTCCTATAAAAGACGCTGAGTCTTTGGTAGTGCTTCCAGCTAATTATGCAAAAGATAGATTTCATGTCTACTGGGCGGCTTCAATCATAAATGGGGCCGACCCACTAACCTTTGTAGTTAAAGATAAACGTTCGTTATCAATTGCGAAAGATAAAAATGCATGTTACAGCGGTGCTCAGATTTTATCTTGTATTGACTTAAATGATGACGGTCAAAAGTTTTGTGGGTGTAATCAATAAATGTCTAATAAATTTGTTAAACGCGCCGTACGATGCAATTTTACTCGTTGTTGTTTATCAATAGCGCACAAATAATACCTTGATATCCTATTCGGAAATGGCGTTAATTATTTAATGGAGTAGTCCTTAAAATGAATCTGATAAACTATTTAAACGAGAACTATTTGACAAAAGAACAGTTGTTAGATTTATCCGAAATTAGCGAAGCTCAAGCTAAAAGCTTATTCGGATAGCTGAATATATCTAATCCCCACTCACATCGCACTTAATAGGTGCGAACAACGAAGTTTAGTAAAATAAGCATGAGGCTTTCATATAATGGAATTAGATATTTTCATCGTTGATGTTTTTACAAAACAACGGTTCAAGGGGAATTCGGCGGCAGTGATCCCTTTAGATAATTGGTTAGATCCAGTTATGATGCAACAAATCGCCACACAAAATAGTTTTTCTGAAACAGCCTTCATCAAGGCTTTAACCGAAAATAGGTATGAAATTCGTTGGTTTTCACCTATAACTGAAATCGACTTTTGTGGTCATGCAACATTGGCATCTTCATTCGTTATATTCAATCATTTTGGTTATCAGGGTGAAATAGAGTTTCTGACATTAGAAGTTGGCACTTTGGTAGTGAATCAACTTAGCGATGGAAGAATTGAGATGAGCTTTCCTAACCAATGCCCAGACCCTGTCATCGATGTACCTCCAGCATTGCTTGAAGGCTTGTCTTATGAACCAGTTCATGTATTAAGGAATAGGCAAGCTTACTTTGCTGTGATGTCTTCAGAGTATGAAGTTATGTCGATAAATTATAACGCTGAGCGACTAAAACTATTGGCTCCGTTTGATGTTGTCGTTACAGCTCAGGCTCAGGCTAAGGATTACGATTTTATATCTCGTTATTTTTGGCCGGCGCCTGGTGGAGACGAGGATCCAGTTACCGGTTCAATACATTCAGGTCTTGCCCCGTATTGGGCTGAGCAGCTTTCTCAGTGTATTTTAGTTGGTTACCAGCCATCAAAACGCAGTGGCATTGTGTTCTGTAAGCTAGTTTGCAACAGCGTGTTGGTCACTGGTCTTG
>NZ_JACJFI010000397.1 GCF_014164505.1 Shewanella sp. SG41-4
CATTAATCAATAATCAATAATCAAGTGTTAGGTTAAGCTGTTAATCCTAGGGCTCAAGCCAAAAGCTAGCAAGCAAATCTACAGCCTACAGCCTCAATCTAAAGTCTCTAGCCTGAATCTAAAGCCAGAGTTTACAACTAGAATGTAAAGTCAGAGTTTAAAGTCTAGGTTTATTGCAATAGTCTAAAGCTAGAACCCAATGCCTTAAAACAACAATGCCCATTACGTTAGCAACGTATTGGGCATTGGTTTTTGTTTATTGTTTATTAATTATTTCAATCTCATGTTCAATCAAGCAGTTCAACCAACACTCGTGGTGTAAGTTTAGTGACTAACTCATAAGCAATGGTACCAATATGTTCGGCCACTTCTTCTACTGCAAGAGCTTTACCCCACAGTTGAACGTTATCACCTACGTTATCTTTTGCATCTGCACCTAAGTCTACGGTGAGCATGTCCATAGACACTCGACCCACTATCGGTACTCGGCGGCCGTTGATCCACACTGGTGTGCCTTCTGGCGCATTACGTGGGTAACCATCACCATAACCAATGGCAACAACCCCTAAACGAGTGTCTTTTTTAGCAGTCCAAGATGCACCGTAACCAACGCTATCGCCCGCTTTATGTTCACGCACGGCAATTAAATTGGACACTAATTCCATTGCTGGAATTAATCGATGATTAACACCTCTATCTCCCACAACCGGAGAAACACCATAGAGCGCAATACCGGGTCTTATCCAGTCGGCTTGGCTTGCTGGCCAAAATAAAGTACCGGCTGAATTGGCTAAGGTGCGATCGCCTTCTAAGCCACTAATCAATTGCTCAAAGGCATTCATTTGCGTTTGAGTAAGTGCATTATCGGGTTCATCGGCGCAAGCAAAGTGGGTCATTAAATGAATCGGTTTAGCCACTTGTGGGCAAGCAAGCAAACGCTGATAAATACTGTCGAACTGCTCAAGACTAAAACCAATACGATGCATGCCAGTATCGATTTTTATCCATACGGTGACAGGTTTATCGAGTTTAATGGTTTCAAGCATTTGCAGCTGTGACTCATGATGAACCACAGTATCAATATTATGGGTTACCAATGTGGGTAAATCAGACTGACGAAAGAAACCTTCTAATAATAAAAGTTTGCCTTTTACGCCGCCTTCTCTTAGCTGTAGCGCTTCTTCAAGCCTTGCCAAACCAAACCCATCTGCGCCGCCATGATACTTGCCGACACTTTCAACATAATTTAATAAGCCAACACTTTCAGCAACATTTAATAACCCATGGCCATAACCATTGGCTTTAACCACTGCCATAATTTTGCTATTGGGTGCAATAAGGCGCAGTTGTGCCAAGTTACTTTGTAATGCGCCACGACTGATTTCTGCACGAGGAAAAGGTTTCAATAGATTGCCTTAATTAAACAATAAATAACATGGCGCGTCTTGCTGTCTGTTAGGAGGTTTTGTGCCATAAGTGCGACCTCGCTAACAGAGATAAGCTACTATCATAAATAACGATTTAAAAAATATAAATACTATTTAATCAATGATTAATCTTCTTCGAATTGCGGACCAGCATAATTATCAAAGCGAGAAAATTGACCTTGGAATACCAGACGAATACGCCCAATAGGTCCGTTACGCTGTTTACCAATGATGATTTCTGCGGTGCCTTTATCTTCGGAGCTGTCGTTATATACTTCGTCGCGATAGATAAACATAATCAAATCGGCATCCTGCTCAATCGCACCAGATTCACGCAAGTCAGAGTTAATTGGGCGTTTATCGGCTCGTTGCTCTAGCGAGCGGTTAAGCTGTGACAATGCGATAACAGGCACTTCTAGTTCTTTGGCTAAGGCTTTTAATGAACGAGAAATTTCTGAAATTTCTAAGGTACGATTATCTTTTAACGACGGCACCTGCATTAATTGCAGGTAATCGATCATTATCATTGATAACCCGCCATGTTCACGTGCAATACGTCTGGCACGACTGCGCACTTCGGTTGGGGTTAGCCCTGAGCCATCATCGATGTACATTTTACCTTGTTCAAGCATGATACCCATGGTTGAAGACACGCGCGCCCAATCTTCATCATCTAGCTGACCTGTACGGATTTTGGTTTGGTCTACTCGGCCAAGCGAGGCTAACATACGCATCATAATCTGTTCTGACGGCATCTCGAGACTGAAAATAAGCACTGGCTTATCTTCATTCATGGCGGCTTGTTCGCATAGGTTCATCGCGAAGGTGGTTTTACCCATAGAAGGACGTGCTGCAACAATAATTAAATCACCAGACTGAAAACCTGCGGTCATTTTATCTAAATCATTAAAGCCGCTTGAAACACCGGTCACGCCGTTATGAGGGTTATTATAAAGTTGCTCAATTCTGTCGACGGTTTTTTCAAGAATGCTTTTAATGTTTTCCGGGCCTTCATTAGCATTGGTACGCATTTCTGCGATTTTAAAGACTTTGGTTTCAGCCAAATCTAATAATGCACTTGAATCACGACCTTCTGGGTTGTAACCCGCATCGGCAATCTCGTGGGCAACAGCAATCATGTCACGTACTACGGCACGTTCACGCACAATGTCTGCGTAAGATAAAATATTACCGGCACTGGGGGTGTTTTTGGCAATTTCACCTAAGTAAGCAAAGCCGCCAGCATCGTCTAATTGATCTTCGATTTCAAGTTGTTCAGATACGGTAATCAAATCGAG
>NZ_JACJFI010000398.1 GCF_014164505.1 Shewanella sp. SG41-4
GGGATGGATTATTCAATAACAGATAAACCTCTATACTGAAGATGAACACAGTATGCAGCATGAGTGTTCTTAAACGAGCTAAGCACGGTAGAAGCTCACTAATCAACTTAAGCTGACCATGTTTGTCATTTAAAATGTGATTAAACAGCCGATAGCGGCGACTTTGCTTGATTTGATTAGGCTTAATGTTTACCTTTACTGCAAGTAATTTTGCCAATGCCAAGGATAGCGAGATGCTTTCAGAACAAGCATTCGAAATGATAGATATTGTTGCCCGTGTGGGCAGTTTTACCGCAGCAGCCAATAAATTGAATAAAGTACCGTCTGCGGTGAGTTATGCCATTAAACAGATTGAAGATGACTTAGGGGTGATATTATTTGAGCGTCACCATCGCAGTGTTAGTTTGACGCCAGCGGGTGAGCATTTTGTGGCGCAGTCGCGCGAGATAATGACCAAGCTTAATAACATTAAACGAGATACCCAGAAAGTGGCTAACGGTTGGCGCCCGTCTTTATCTATTGCGATTGACAATATGGTTCGTGCGGACAAAATCAGTGGTTTAATTGCTGATTTTTATCGCCACTTTACTGATATTGAATTGATTATTCGCTTAGAAGTTTATAATGGCGTGTGGGAAGCATTGTCGACGGGCAAAAGCGATATCGCTATAGGAGCAACCTCAAGTATTCCTGTGGGTGGCACTTTTAAGTCACGCGATATGGGAATGATTCAGTGGTCTTTTTTAGTCGGTAAAAATCATCCGTTAGCTAAAGCTGAACATGCGTTAACAGACGATGAATTATTACAATATCCGTCAATTTGCTTGCAAGATACAGCTCATAATATTGCCCACAGACCAAATTGGTTGTTAAATAATCAGCGTAGAATTGTGGTACCTGATTGGATAAGAGCAATAAATTGTTTTAGAGAAGGCTTAGGCGTGGGTTACATGCCATATCATTTGGCTGATATTTTTATTAAAGCTGGCGCGCTAATAGAAAAACAACTCGCCACCCCAAAGCAAGACACAGCCTGCTGTTTAGCTTGGAATAATGCCAATATGACGCCTGCTATGCAGTGGGTGTTAGATCACCTCGGCGACACCGAGAAACTAAAAAAAGAGTGGCTTAGCTAAGCCACTTTTGCAAAATAAGTTTTTGTTAATAACATTACTTATACAAACGTTTATGTTAAATTAGCGACTATTAAGATGATGTTTGTTATGAATTAATTTTTGTTTAATGTACATTGTTTACGCTATACAAAAGATTTAGCTTCAGAGTGAAATATTTTTTTGTGAAAGATATTTTTCTCGTTGAGCAAATCATTGAGTTAACACCTGGAGACGATAATGAATCAACAATCAGTTATATCACCTAGTCTATCGACTACTGATGTCAACAAAATGCTAAAAAACACTTATATGCTGCTAGCAATGACATTGGCATTTTCTGCAGTAACTGCAGGTTTAGCCATGGCAATCAACCTTGGGCCGATGATGTCATTAGGCTTATCGCTTGGTAGCTTAGTGTTATTATTCGTGACCCTTAAAAAAGCAGACAGTGCAGCAGCTATATTTTGGGTGTTTGCCTTTACGGGTATGCAAGGCGCGTCGCTTGGTTACATTCTTAACCATTATGCTGGTATGGCAAATGGCCCTGGCTTAATTATGCAGGCGTTAGGGTTAACCTCTATCATTTTCGTGTCGCTTTCAGCGTATGCGTTAACCACTAAGAAAGACTTCTCATTTATGGGCGGCTTCTTATTTGCGGGCTTATTAGTGATGATCGGTGCTATGGTCATTAACATATTCGTCGGTAGCTCAATATTATTTATGGCAATGAATGCAGGTATTGCGTTGCTAATGACTGGTTTCATTCTATATGACACTAGTCGTATCGTGAATGGCGGCGAAACAAACTACGTTCGTGCGACTATTTCATTGTACTTAAATTTTTTGAACTTGTTCATAAGCCTACTACATTTAATGGGTATTGGCAGCGACGACTAATCGTCGATAGAGTTCATCAGCGAATTACGTTAAAATGACCCTACATTAGGGTCATTTTTTTTATAATGAGCAAATTCATCATTCAAGTAAACGGCAGCGTTTATGGCTCTACAGCCAGTTTTCGCGCGTTATCATTTTGCCAAAGCGCATTAGCTAATGGCCATCAAATTATCAATGTCTTTTTCTATCAAGATGGCGTAACCAACAGTAATGCCCTTACCTGTCCGGCATCTGACGAAATTGATATGCATTCCAATTGGCAATCATTGTCATCACAACATGCAATACCACTAACCAATTGTGTTTCTGCTGCGCTGCGTCGTGGTGTGTTGTCACAACAAGATGCTACCGAAAACGGTAAACCACAATGGAATAGCAGTGAGGTATTTACCATGGGCGGTTTGGGTGAATTAGTGGTCGGTATTGAACAAGCTGACAGGTTGATTAGCTTTTAACGTATTAGTGGAAAAGACAATGAAATCACTGGCAATTATGTTTAGGCATGCACCATTGGGCACTACAAGTACCCGTGAAGGGCTGGATTTTGCCATGCTCAGTGCCAGCTTTGAACAACAAGTGAGTATTATATTTACCAATGAAGCGGTATTACATTTATTGGCAGGCCAAACACCTGAGCAAGCAGGATCTAAAGATTATGTGTCGGCGTTTAAAGCGCTATCTCTTTACGATATTGACACCGTGTTGGTTTGTG
>NZ_JACJFI010000399.1 GCF_014164505.1 Shewanella sp. SG41-4
GTGAGAACTCCAGCTTTTAATAAATGAAGATGTCCTTTATTGGGATTTGCACCACCCAAATGTTGAATGCCACAGAGGTTACCACTAAAGAATACATCAGTATTGAATGATAAATTTTGAAGAATGTCGCTAAGTTGATCCATGAAGCTCACTATTAGACTATCGGTTTCAAGTTAAAGACGATCGGCGCTATTTTACGAATCGATCCTTGTTAACATGCTCTTTGTGGCGAAGAGAAGTATAACACTACTCATGCCTAGATAATTTTATACCGAAATTATCACATTATTTAAATTGAGTTATCAAGGAGTTTAACAATGAAGATCGACTATTTAATTAAATCAGTAGTTATTGCCGCGAGTTTACTTGTCAGCAGCTTAAGTTTCGCTGCAGATATAGATGTTAACGCTGACACTAATGACGTAGCAATACACGGTTATGACTCAGTTGCCTATTTTACCGATAGCAAAGCGACCAAAGGAAGTCCTGAATACACTGCGAGCTATAAAAGTGCTATTTATCAGTTTAGTAATGCAGTCAATCGTGATCTTTTTAAAGCTGAGCCAGAGAAGTTTGCCCCTCAATTCGGAGGCTTTTGTGCAATGGGGGTGGCGTTGAATAAGAAATTAGACACAGACCCTACTGCTTGGAAAGTAGTCGATGGCAAACTTTACTTAAACTTGAACAAAGCAGTACAACAAAAGTGGTTAACCGATGTCTCTGGTCATCTTGTAACGGCTAACCGTGTTTGGTCTGGTATCCAAGGTGTTTCAATTGCCGAACTAGATGCCGAGTAGTTTTTAGTTATTTGGTCTTTAGCAGTGAGAACAAATGAAAGGCAATTTCACTTTACAGGGAGTTAAATATCTCGACCGCTAACAACCTTGGATATTGCCATATTTCATGTCGTCATAGTGTGCTCCATGCAAAATGGTGGAGCATGTCATGGCGTAAGTGTCAGCACATCATCAATGTCAATATAGACCCATCAAAATTGATGTTGTTCAGGAATGTTAACTGACAATAGAAGTTTGAGATAATGGGTATACCAACCTCGATTTTACTAAAAAAATAAAGGTAAAATCTAGGTGAGGGTATTGATTCAACAAATCAAACGCTGACTTTTACAGTAGTTTGCTGGCTCGCAGATAGTGAAACTTAATAAATTCAAAATGATTGAGGATTTTAATAATGAAAAATAAGCAATTGCTTGCTCGTGCCGCACTTGTTGTTGCCTTAGCCAGTACCGTTACTGCGCCGGCTCAAGCGGCAGGTAAAGAAAAATGTTATGGAGTTGCCATGGCAGGGCAAAATGACTGTGCCAACTTGGCAGGCACTCATTCATGTGCAGGTCAATCAAGTTTAGATAAAGATTTCGGTGAGTGGAAACTTGTTGCGAAAGGAACTTGTGAAGACTTAGGTGGTTTATTGAAGGCAGCAGCACAAGAAAAATGGACTAATGAAAAAGCCAAAGGATAAACTTCGCCTAGCTATTTTCTCGTGAATAATCGTAGTTAATGGAGTGGATATGAACCTTAACGCAATGTCAGTCCTCAAGCCAGCGTCAGATCTATTGATAGGTGTTGGTTTGCGACACCCGCATTTTACCGAGGCGCTAACAACTCCATCTCACATTGATTTTGTTGAGGTTCATTCAGAGAATTTTTTTGCTGAGGGTGGCGCAAGCCAAAGTATATTACGACGGGCAGCCGAGAATTATGGCATTAGCCTACATTCAACTTCGATGGGGTTGGGGTCCGCACAAGGGGTGCCGGAGCATTATTTGCGGCGACTAAAGAGGTTGGCCGATGATTTTCAGCCTATTTTGATGTCCGATCATGCGTGTTTTACGTGGAGTCAATTAAATGGCAAAACAGTGCATAGCGGTGACTTACTGCCCTTGGCTTATAACGAACAAACACTTGTTGTACTCGCTCATAACATAGATCGAATGCAACAGGTTTTGGGGCGATCTGTATTGGTAGAGAACCTTTCTGCATATATTCAATATTCGCAAACTAGTATGTCTGAAGATGAATTTTTGGTACGCCTTTGGGAATTGACGGGTTGTCATTTATTGCTCGATTTAAATAATATTTTAGTGACAGCCAACAATGTGACTGCTGTTGAACCATTACAGTTTGCTAAGCAATGGTTGAACAACATTCCTTGCGACATAGTCGGTGAGATTCATCTCGCAGGATTTACGGATGTAAGCCCTGGGCAGTTGGTCGTTGATGATCATAGTCAGCCGGTTTCTCTTCAGGGCTGGAATCTATATAGGTTGGCACTACAGCGTTTTGGGAAAGTACCGACGCTAATTGAATGGGACAATAATTTGCCTAGTTGGGATACCTTACTTTCTGAAGCAGATAAGGCGAGACAAATAGGAGAGCAAGTTTTTGATGCTGTGCCGTTAGCGAGCAGGAAGCCAATGCATGAATGATATTTCCTTGTTAGCGGAAGCGTTTCATACGGTAAAGCTGCAACAGCAAATGTTGGTTAAAGCAATTTTTCCGGTTTCCAATAAGAATGTCAAGATGGATAAGGACATACAGTCATCACTAGGGTTCGACACGCGAGGTATAACGATCTATAGGCATAGCTTGCAAGCGAATGCTAGGCAAGCGTTAGCAGTGAGTTACCCTACTGTTGTGCAATTGATCGGCGACGATCTTTTTAACCACTGTTGTCGAAAATTGTTATCTTCA
>NZ_JACJFI010000039.1 GCF_014164505.1 Shewanella sp. SG41-4
GTAGAGTGTCTGTTTATGATCAATGGTGATTTCGGTGTCGATTAGGATATTTTTTTTCAGCAGTGCGCCACCATATGAGCGAGTCGCAATGCCTTGTTGCTCCAAAAAACGTAAATCTTTGCGGATAGTGACAGGAGATACTTGGTATTTGGATGTCAAATGTGAAACTTGTACACTTCCTAACTCTTTTAACATTCGGATTATCTGTTCTCGCCTGTGGCTTGTATCGCGCATTTTTACCTTCATTTACGTTTTTATATTAAACAATGGAACATATGTTATATAAAACGAAACGTTTAGCCACTAAAAAGTTTCGCTTTTGTTGGATAAAGCAGGAGCCTATTGAAGTTTATTTCCTCGTTTGCGACCTAAAACTCTGAAACAAGTTTGTCGACTATGGCTTCAATATAAGCTTGTTGAGACTCCTTAAAACCTAAATGTTTTATACGAACTATGCCATCTTTGCCAATGATGTATGCCGTTGGCATCACTAAAACATTATATAAGCTTTGAATATCGCTGTTATACCCTTGAGCAACAGGGTAAAGAACAGGATATTGGGTTAAAAATTGCTTCGCATCGCTTGCATCTTGATCGAGATTAATCGATATGATTTCAAACTTTTTATCGGCATATTGTGCTTTTAGCTTATTCAAAAAAGGGAAAGAACGGCGACATGGAATACACCATGACGCCCAAAAGTCTAGGTAGACGACTTTGCCTTTATAATCATCGAGCACGACTTTATTTATGCCATCAAGTGCTGACAACGAAAACTCTGGTGCCGTGTCATTGACCGCTAAAGGGGCGGCGGTACCACAAAAGCACCAAGCCGATAATAAAAGCAATATCACTAGTCTCATTGTATTATTTACCCATAATCGGCACGAGTTCTAGCAATAGATAACCGGTAAAATTAACGTCTAATTTTGCTACTGGGCCTATTGCGGTGCCGAGTTCTACATTATTAACATAGTCTTTAATTTGATATTTTCCTTTTTGTAAACCTCGTAACTCAACCTCACCATTCCAGTATTTGGCGTAAAATGCGTAATACATCCGATCGTCTTTTTGGATGGTGTGGGTTTCTGGTAAATCAAAACCGATGTCATACAGCTCACCTAAATAAATCCCTTTAGGTAACATCTTGTTCTTATATATATCAATCCATTTAGCCCAGACTTTTTCTTTTTCAGCATCTAAGGCAAACTCTGCCGCAGTGCCTGTTGATGATGGCATCGTAAATTTAGTTCCGACGATTCCGCCAATACCGACAGATGAAGCGAAGTCATTAGCGTTATCACTGAGCTCAACATGATCACCGAAATAAGGTGATGACTCACCCATTAAGCCTTTCAAGGTTTTGCCTTTATGGCGGATCTGCCATGATGATAAAGGGTCTGAACTCACGGTTTGGTTCATAAAAGGTAAGTTATGAAACGCGTAAGAGGTACCACAAGGGCAAATCTCTACTACTGCTTCGGGATTGATTTCTTGGGCGGTTTTAATCATTTCTTCCCAAAACTCGGCTAGCTTTTCAACTGACTCTTCTGGGTATGCATGGTTATGTGCCGGGTTGTAACAGGGAGCGACACCATTTAAATGCTGACCGTCAATTTTTAAGCCTTCGTAGCCCCATTCTCCAATAATTTTTCTAACTAATGCTTTGCTGTATTCAATGGTTCCTTCGTATGCTGGGCATAAATAAAAACTATTCCACCATGTGACGTCTTGCACTGCGCCATTTTCGTCGAGTAATAGCATATCGCTGTGGTCATGAAGTAAGTCAGTGCCTGGGTCGACAGCCAGTGGTGCCCACCAAAGTTTTGATTTTAAGCCTGCTTGATGAATTTTTGACACGAAAGCTTTCATGTCTTTATCGCCGTTAGGAAATTTCTTACGATCAAGATACCAGTCACCTTCAGCGGTTTGCCATCCGTCGTCTAATACGGCCCATTCTAAGCCCATCTCTTTGGCTTTTTCTAAGGTTCCGAGAACTTCATCAACATCGAAGTTGCGATCGTAGCCCCAAGCACACCAAATCGGATCGTAAGCAGAGTCGGGTATATCGGCCATTTTTAAGCCTTTATCGGCCATTACATTACGATAATTCTTTAAGGTCGCGTAATAATCTTTATGATGTACATTGACGAACGTTTGTACTGTCTTGAGGCTTTCACCAGTTTGAAGTTCGGTGTTTTTTTCAAGTTCAATTTGTATCGTCGCAGCGGTTTGATCTTGTGGATATTTGAGCGGCAATGACACTAATTTCGGCGATGTTTCAACATGTCCGACAGCTAGTCCGATATCTTTGCGCCATAGGTCAACAATGGCTGTCCCTCCGCCATAGTCTGAAGCATTCATTCCCATGTAGTTTTGCTGACTGTAGCCTTGGGTTATTGGTGTGACCCAGTCTCTACGATCCTCGTAGGAGGCACCCTGATATGACCAATATGCTGGTTGCCTGTTTGAGGTTGAATTACCTGGTATTAGCGCATAATGGTTGTTAACCCACTTAGTGATTTTGATATTATCTGCACCAGTATTGGTGTAGCTAACCTCAAAAAAGGCCATGGTAGGGTAACGTTGATAGGTACTGACGATGGTTGTTTTTGTTAGTCCTTCAGCGGATATACCATTTATTTCGACTTGGGTGCCTTGGCCTAATTCGTTATTAATGTTGCTCGTTTTTTTATCTGTAAAGGTAAACTCAGTAATACGTTTGCCATCGTGAGTTACCACGTATTCGCTGGGTTGAAACTCATCTAGCTTAGTTTGATTACCATGTATCGTTGCTGAAACACGGCTGTATAACTGTTTGTTGAATTCGATCTTAATCTCTGGAGATTCGACACTGTAAACGATGATATCTTCATCAGATGTTACACTGGATTGTTGCGCACAACTGACTAAGAAGCTGGCGCTCACAATACACATAAATATGTTGTATAAGTAATGTTTTTTCATTTTATAAGCTCTTGAATTAATATACATATTAGGTTTATTTAACCGGCTCTATGTTGAAGAAATGCTGAGTATTGGCATAATATATGTTGTTAATCACCTCTTTAGGTAATGCTAAACCGATTATTTCGCCGTCAACCTCTGGTACTTCCATCGATAGCTCTGTGTTTAAATATTTCCAATCTTCGAGCCACTTTTTATGAACTTCTAGTTTCAATTGTTCGTCACTGGCTTCGGGTGAGTGAGTTAAATCAGTGGCGTATAAAATACGATCTTGATAGCGAATAAAGAAATTGCGCACCTTTTCTCGGTCGAAATTAGATTGATATTGGATTTGGCCCATTCTGGCAGCCATATCAACCACTGCTTTGGGGTAAGCATCTAAAAAGGCCGCTATTTGATCCACACTCCATTCTAAACTGGCCAAATGCGCGCCCATAAAATGCATATCAGGATGTTTGTCGAGCATGTTATTGCGCACCTGCATTTGTTTTTCATAGCTTGGCATTTCTGGGTGCCGGAACATGTGGTATTGAGGATGAGCAGCAAAGTATTGCTTATCATTATTGACTGTCATTTTACTGACCGGCAACCAACAGTTTTTCGGCTCACCTTGGTGACCTATTAAGGGAATATCAATTTGTTGTATATGGCTGAAGATAGGGTCAAAAATAGGGCTGTCAATCATCACCAAGTTTTCTGCTTGGTCGCGATAGTCCATGCCGATGTTTTTCCATACTTTTACCGCAATAGCACCTTCTTTGACCGCATCATCAATACGCTTAATGACGTCACCTTGCCACTGAGGCGTGTCAGAGCCTTGCATTGAGAATGTGGTCGCAAAGTAAAATGCCTCTGGGTAGTTTTTAGCAAATTGTTGAGCAATAGTGGCTTGCTTATCAATGTTTGGAAAATCAGGGTAGTCAACATTAACAGACAGTAGTTTTATATTATCTTGCTGAGCTTGTTCAATAAATGCAGTCGATGCGCTGTTTGCATGTACGTGCGCATCAATTTTTTGCACCACATAATAATCGTCCATTGTGTAATGCGTACTCGGCGTTGCGCTGTTAACATCTGAGACAGCAGCCAATGCTAAGGTAAGTACGGAAATAGCGAATAATTGTGTTTTCAAAGGGCCCTCACTTTGTTCGATTTAATGGGTGCTAATTTAGCTGCTTTGTTTGGTTTCTTCAGGTTCTATCGCCAATAAAATAGCGGCAATGACGGCGAGTGCTATGCCTAAAATTTTAAAGTCACCGGGAACGATACCCAATAAAATAATGCTTAATACCGATGAAATAAGTGGCGCACCAGCGTTGGTTAGTGGCGATACCACCATTGCTTTGCCATAGCGAAAAGCATAAACCAGACACAAAGCTCCGATGGAGTTAAGTATTTGAACGCCAGCAATTGACGGTATAGAGCTAAAATCAAACTGACTTAGTGATTGAGCATCAGTCATAAAGTATGCGACAGGAATTAACAGTAACGCCGTGGCAGTCATGTAAAAAAAGATGCTTTCGGCGCTCATGTGATTGTTTGAAAACTTCATGAAATAAGCTTGTAATCCCCACGCGGCCATAACTGATAAGGCAAGTATGAACCACATTAAGCCGTGAACGTTTGAGCTATTGCCTTCTGAATATTCAAATAAGGGTAGGGTTATTAGCGCAAGAATAATGCCTGCGGTGCCTAACTTTCCGGTGCGTTCTTTGAGTAACAAAAAGGACAGTACAATAGTGATAAGTGGTGATAACGATACAATAGGGAATATGAGGTATGCCGGGCCAGTATCTACTGCATAAAACAATAACATTTGCCCACCAGAACCTAATAAACCTATGGTGCAGCCGAGTATTATTGAGCGTTTGTCAGTTTCTAGTTTCCAATTTATTAACTTTAAGGCCACTATGCATGGAATGATCATAGTGAATGCCCAAATAGCATAAATGATGGTTGATGGGATATCGCCGTTAGACAACATTGCCGTTAAGGCGCCCCAAAGTCCCCACATTAAGGTGACTGCAATTGCGTAAAATAGCCAAGGTTTTTTCATTGTTATATCTCTTTTTATGTTGGCGTTAATATTTTATTGGATAAGATAAAAAGGCTTATGCTCTCGCATAGGCCTTTATGGGTTATTGATTAACTTAGAATGTAGCCCGCATCCCGAAATTAAATGTTCTGCCATACAATTGTATGTTGCCTGGCATGTCATCTCTTCCTTGGAAGGTCATATTTGACTCATTCAGTAAGTTTTGTCCCTCTAGAAAGACTGTAAAGTTTTCTGTTATGTCATAGTTAACAGAGGCTGTTACGAAGTACTGTTCATCCATTGAGGTTTGGTAATCATCACCTAAAGGGCTGTAAGAATCCGTTACATAATCGCCTGAGTAATCTAACGCAATTTGAGAGCTGATTTTATCTTTTTCATAAATTAATGATAAAGAATAAGAATTATCAGAAACGCCAACAAGTGGACCAGCATCGACACCATCAACCTTGGTACTGGTATCTGTATATGCATAGCTTGCCGTTACACCAAATCCATTTTCAAAGAATTTCTGTAAACTTATTTCCGCTCCAAGTACTTCGGCTGTATCTCCGTTTATTGGTTGAGTTACTAGGAACGTTTCGCCAGCAATAGAAACTTGGGTGGTATTAGAGGTGATAAATCCGTCTAGACTTTTCCAAAAAATAGCACCTGCCAATACACCACCTGGTTCAAAGTACCATTCCAAAGACATATCTGCTTGGTCTGAGTAAACAGGCTCAATAGCTGGGTTACCACTAATATCCATGGTAAATACTCCTGACTGAGCATTATCGGTTGTCAATGGTGCTAATTGATCAAGTGTCGGTCTTGACAGTGATTGGGCTACAGCGCCTCTTAATAACAAATCATCAGAGAGGTAATATCCAACGTTCACAGCAGGTAACAGTTTTCGATAACTGCCGCTAGCTTCCTGACTTGCACTGTCGGAATAGGTAACGTCCCAAGATGGATTTGCAGCATCGGGGTTTACTATATCGATTGATTCTATTGAATTGTATGCATATTTTGAGGTGACCTGCGTGTCGATCCAACGTAAACCAACATTGGCAAACCATTCATCACCCGCGAAATCTGCTTGAACATATATAGCAGTAGTATTTTCAGTTATGTCGTATGAGTTAACTGGATTATATATTGGGTTCCATAAACTAGATTCATTTGCACCAAACGTTCTAACGTTACCGAGATAATCAGTCAATGTTTGTCCGTCTGATGCGGCTAAACCTGCTGCATAATCTGGAATACTAAATATTGGGAACGAGCGGGGGATATTTGCTGAGTCGCCATCGAAAAAGTTATCATAAGGGAAAGCTCTTGTGACATCTGCGCCAACTTCACCAAAAGTGAAAGGATAACCACAATAGTTACAAGCACCTAGCTCATAATTGTCATAAGCTTTATTGGTTTTATCACGTTGAGTATATGCTGCACCAAATTCAATTTTGGACATATATTCATAATCGAGTAATAACTCACCATCGAAACTATAACCGGTGACAGTATCTTCAATATCACTACCGTCCCGCGCTGCCCAGTGTGGAGAAAAGTCATCATTACCAAAGTCATCCGACGATCGGCCTTCAGTCCAATTTGCAACGTAATCAGGTAGACCACCAGAGTTTAATTCATAATGTCCTGTGTGTGTACCAGGTGAACCGGCCACAACATAGGTGTTTTTGCCACCTGAATCACGTTCAGAGCGAGATTTATAAATATCGCCTTTAAGTGTTAGGTTGTCGGTTGCGAAATATGTACCGTTAAGTCCAAATAAGCTGGTATCTACCGTTCTATGTTCATCCAGTGTCACGAGCTCCATTGATACATCTGCGATATCCATGGCTGTAACAACATTTCCGTCAAGGACGATATTTGATAAACGGTCTTGAGCGGAGCTTTCATCGACCATATAAAAAGACTGGGAATAACCGGTAGCATCAGCTTCTAGTTTGGTTAACATTACATCTGCAACGAGTTCAAAACGGTCAGATAGTTTCCATTCGAATGAGGATGTTATACCAGTACGTTTGAATTCTGTTGAATACACGCCTAATGCATATGATCCAGGAATGACTAAATTGGTTTCATCATCTGTAATCTCACCATCTTTATTCACATCATAAGATAAACCGTCATTCACACCGAAAGTATAGTTGTCATACATTTCATCTGTACGTTTTGTGCCTTCAGCATGTGTAACGCCAATATTGAAACCCACAGTATCATCAGCAAAGGTATTGCTATAAATACCATTAAACTTCTTTCCTGTATCTTCAGAAAGATCATTGTAATCTGCAGTCGCAGATAAGAAACCATGTTGTCCTGGGTTATCAAAGGCTCGTGCAGACTTTAAGTCAACGGCACCACCAATACTCCCTTCAATATTTTTTGCTTGAACAGATTTCCAAACATTTGCACCGGTAATCATTTCCGAAGGTAATACATCAAAAGCAAAATTACGGCCGCCATCATCAGTGGCTAAAATACGGTTATTAAGTGTTACAACACTAAACTCGGGACCTAGACCACGTATGTTTACATATTGTGCTTCACCACCTCGCGTTCTACTGACGGTTATACCAGCAATATGCGAAAGTGAATCAGCAACGTTATCATCTGGAAAGCGTCCAAGCTCTTCTGATGCAATTGAGTCGACTAGTGAGTGGGCTTCTTGTTTTATGTCGGATGATTTAGCTAAACTCCCCCTGACACCTGTAACACTTATGACTTCTATATTTGAGTCACCTTCTACATCTTCAGCTATAGCTTGCTGCTGACATGCGGTAACTATTGCTAGCGCCAATAGTGTTTTTTTAAAGCTAATCCTCGTGTTCATATTTTCACCTATTTGAATTTTTATATGTAATAAATATTGAATTGATTTTTTTGTGCCATTCTCACTGTCTAGCGAATTCATACTGTATAACATCGAAACATATGTCAATATAAAATGAAACATAATTACTAATATTTAACATTATAGCTAATTTTTAATTCAATTACTGTGTTTTAAAGAAGCAATGAAAACAAAATGAAACCTAATGTATTTACTTGTGGTTTCGTTTGTTTCATAATCCAAATTAGTTTGTTAACAAGCCCGTTTGTTTTAACGCTTCATTAGGAGGTCAATTGAAAGTACTACTAGGTTTAATTCAGCAGCATAAGATGGGGGCTCAAAACGGTCTTTATTCAGTGTGTTCGTCTCATCCTTTAGTGTTAGAAGCTGCCATGAAGCATGCGCTTAGCAAAGGTGAGCATGTTATTATTGAGGCCACATCAAATCAGGTTAATCAGGAAGGCGGTTATACAGGAAAAACTCCTGCTGACTTTTACGCTATGATTCATATGCTTGCGGGTGAGGTTGGCTTACCATTGGATAAAGTTATTTTGGGCGGTGATCACTTAGGTCCCAATTGTTGGCAAGATTTGCCCGCTGAAGAGGCAATGGTCAAGTCGGATGAACTTATTGCCTGCTATGTAAGAGCTGGCTTTAGAAAAATTCATTTAGATTGCTCTATGTCGTGTGCGGATGATCCTGTTCCATTGGGGGATGCCATCGTCGCTGAACGAGCAGCGCGGTTATGCGCGGTTGCCGAGAATACTTGGAGTGAAGTGGGTGGTGAGCCACCTGTTTACGTGATTGGAACTGAAGTCCCTGTACCTGGTGGTGCCCAAGAAGGGTTAGATAGCCTTGAGGTGACATCTGTTGAGGCTGTAAGTGAAACTATTCAGGTGCATTATGATGCCTTTATGGGGAAAGGCTTAAAAAATGCTTGGCAGCGTATTATCGGTTTGGTTGTGCAACCGGGGGTCGAGTTTGATCATCATAAAATTATTCCATTTCAACCAGCTAAGGCTCAAGCCTTAAGTCAGTATATTGAATCAAACACACATATGGTTTTTGAAGCACACTCTACTGATTACCAATCTACCGCGCATTTAAGTGCTTTGGTCGATGGGCATTTTGCTATTTTGAAAGTAGGGCCGTGGTTGACCTTTGCTTTACGCGAAGCCATTTGGGCGTTAGATGCAATAGAGCAAGAATGGATTACACCAGAGCAGCGATCAAATGTTAAAGCTATTCTGTTGCAGGCGATGAATGATAATCCTGTTTATTGGAAAAAGTACTATTCAACCGAACCAAAACAACAAGCTTTAGATTGCCAATACAGCCTGAGCGATAGAATTCGTTATTACTGGCCTGTACCTGCTGTAGACGCTGCGTTGAACATCCTAATTGATAATTTGAATTGTACTCCCCCACCTTTGACTTTACTCAGCCAGTATATGCCTGCACAGTATCAAGCTGTTATGGATAATACATTGAGTATGAATGTGCGTGAGTTAATTTTTCACAAAATCTCGCAAGTATTAGAGCAATATTCTATTGCGTGTAATAAGACAGTTGAAGCTGTAAATAAGGATATATAAACCATGACATACTTGAACTATTCCTCGGACGTCTTAAAAGAAAAAGATGGCTACTGGACAGCAAAAGAGATCCAGCAACAGCCTATGTCTTGGAGATGCGCTTTAGCGAGCTTAGTTGAAAAGAAAACAGAAATTGATCGTTTTTTAGATCCCATTTTAGCCAAACCTAATCTACGCATCATTTTCACAGGCGCTGGTACATCTGCTTTTGTTGGTGAAAGTATTGCACCTGCAATATCGGCAAAATTAGGTAAACGCGTTGAAGCTATTGCTACAACCGACTTAGTTTCAAATCCACATGATTACTTTCAAGTAGATGTACCAACATTATTGGTCTCTTTTGCTCGTTCTGGTAATAGCCCGGAAAGTGTTGCTTCTGTTGATTATGCTGATGCATCAATTAAAGAGTGCTATCAACTTGCCATTACCTGTAATGCAGAAGGTGAGTTATTTAAGCGCTGCACAGGTAAAAATAAACTGGCTTTGTTGATGCCTCCAGAAACTAATGACATGAGTTTTGCGATGACATCAAGTTTTAGTTCAATGATGCTTAGTGCATTATATCTGTTTTATCCAGTAGCTGATTTTAAAGAACAGTTTCAAAAGAGTATTGTTGCCACTGAATCATTGATATCAACTCATCACCAAGCATTAAAAAATATCGCCAATAAAAAGTTTGAACGGGTTATTTACCTAGGCAGCGGGATTTTTAAAGGTTTAGCTCGAGAAGGTGCATTAAAGCTGCTTGAACTTACCGACGGTGTGGCTGTATCAAGTTTTGATTCGCCGTTAGGCTTTCGTCATGGTCCTAAAGCGATTGTGAATGACAAGACCTTAGTGATGTTGTTTATCTCAAATCATCCCTTAACGAGAAAGTATGATATTGAGTTACTTAATGAACTTAAAGCGGATTCTGAAGTGGGTGAAATCGTGGTCATTAACGCTCAGGTTGGTGATGATTTACTTGCGTCAGATTGTTTGGCGTTACAGGGAATGGAAACTGTTGATGATGTATTTTTACTTTTTCCATATATAGCGTGTGCGCAAATTTACGCTTTTGAACATGCATTAGCCATCGGCAATACACCAGATAATCCGAGTTCATCAGGCACCATTAATCGTGTCGTCCAGGGTGTAAACATTCACGCTTTATAGATCAGCGGCACAGAAGTGGAGGTATATTTTGTATTATTTAGGGGTTGATGGTGGCGGAACCAAAACCGCATTTGTACTATTGGATTTGCAGCATAACGTACTTGCGACTTATGAAACGGGAACTTGCTATTACATTGAAGTTGGGATGGATGGCGCAAGGGCAGTGCTTGAACGCGGCGTTAACGCATTGCTTAAACAAGTCAATGCATCCGTTGATGACATTACATATGCTTTCTTTGGCCTCCCAGCGTTTGGTGAAGACAGTGCACTGCTTAGCGAGATGAATGCTTTACCATCGGGGTTTATGAACCCTGAAAAATATCGCTGTGACAACGATATGGTCAATGGCTGGGCGGCCGCATTTGGCAGTAACGACGGGATTAATATTGTTGCAGGAACAGGTTCGATCGCCTTTGGTGTTAAGGGTGATCATCATGCGCGTTGTGGTGGCTGGGGAGAGATTTTCAGTGACGAAGGTTCGGCTTATTGGATTGGATGCAAAGGACTGCAAGCATTTACCAAAATGAGTGATGGCCGCTGTAAAAAAGGTCCTCTTTAACAAATAGTAAAATCTCGTTTCGAGCTACACTATGATTTAGACATTACCGCAATAGTACTCAGTGAATGGAAATCTGATCGCAGTAAAGTAGCGACGCTTTCAGCGCTTGTTTGTGAAGCTGCAAATGCAGGAGACCAATATGCACAAGACATTTTTAATGAAGCTGCAGAAGAGCTTGCCTGTATGGTTGAGGGTGTAAGATTATCGTTAAATTATGCTGAGAATGAGAATATTAATGTTTCATATTCTGGTGGGGTTTTTAATGCCGGTGATTATATAATGCAACCTTTTCTCAAAGCTTTAAGTCACTATTCATCTCAGTATACATTGAATGATCCATTATATAGTCCAGCGGTAGGCGCAGCGTTGTATGCCTCTAAACTAGCTTGTTAATATTCAGTACAGTGGTAATAGCTTGATAAGAATAGGTAAAGCCTTAAATATAACGATGCCATTTATCGAGGTGACGCTGTATTAGTTAGTGTTAAAGCTGATGATTTTAAAGTCAATGATTTTTAATGCTAATAGTGTTATTGGTAGTTAACGTTTATTGAGAAATCCTAACAAAATCGTTGGTTTTTTATTTTAATACAAAGTCGAACAAGCTAATAAATAAGTCTAAATTAGCAATTATAAATTGTATAATCAAACATAACTAATTGATATTGTGTTAAATAAATTCACCTACCAAATTTGTGAACATTTTACTTTAGTGATCTCGTTTTTTTGATGTAAAGCGATTATCTTATCGCTTTACATCAATGAGATAGCAAATTTAGGATGATATTAATCAATAACTTAATCGGTCGATTTTATTTGGCGAGCCGTTCAATAAGCGTTAGGAATACTAAGTAATGGCAGGACCACAAATAATCCCTGAAAAGGTAACTAGCCCATTCCAGTTGATGGCAGCATGGTGTGTTATTGATATTGATTGTTTATGCAATTACACGCATATTAAACCTTCGTGAGGCTAATCCCTAATAAAGCCATCTTACATGTTTACACATGCAGTAATATTTCCGAGGTCCGCTTGAGATCAGATCCAGCTTTTACTTCGTTTGCATCCTGCTTCGGAACATCTTGTAATAAATAGTGAAAATGCTAACGCTTCAGATGGGAATCTGATGTGAATGGATTCACAAATGTCGTTGTGGCATGGTCAATGATGTTCTCTACATCATAATGATATGTCCAATATCCTTATCGGTTAGATGTACGAGAAAGGCCATGAGCTAGCTCACGTCATTTTCTTCAACAGCCTCAATGCTATTGGGATCCTCTTGCCCTGAGATATTTGAAAGGTTTATCATGATTATTTATGGTTGGCATTTTTACAGTTATGTTTATTTATTGGTGTGGTAGTGGATATTAATAAAAGAAAAGCAAAAATCACATCCAATCGTATACAGTTAGATTGTGCGAATATGAGTATTGATGCTCAGAATCGCTTGCTTTATACGAAACGGGTTCCTCAAAGCAAGCGGGAAAAAATAATTCTAAAAATTATCCAGTTCCCCTTAGGTAATCAATTGTATTTTTTATATTACCTACTGGGTTTTTGTGCATTTATTCCATGGTGTGCTTCAGGTTGGCAGGGCTTAATTTTATCCTTCGCGGGTGCGGGCTTTGTGCTTTATCGTTATATCAAGTTAAATATTTCAATAGAGGAGCGTTTAATTTATGAAAGAGAGTCTCCAGTAAAATCGATTGGTGACATTCATAATGAACACGCCAATGATGGCTTGCGGTTAAGTTGTTACTCGGTGGGCTTAACTGTCTTGCTTTTTGTCATTACCAATGCAGTTTAAATATAAACGCGGAAATTTAAAGATGTAATTAAAACAGTTTGTTAACTTCAGCTTTGATGCGCGTTACCCCCAACACTTTTAGTCCGCTTAATATGGCGTTGAGGCTGTAGAATTTCTCTTTTTATTCAAAAGTAGCCATTTTTTAGGGTTCCAAATGCATTACCTAGTGTCTTAAAAGCGCTTAGTATTGATTTGATGAGCTCATTTTTCATTGAGTTTGACTGTTAGAGTTATTCTACAGTCTCGTTATCGTATATCCACTGCCATATATTCCCTAATACCTACAGTCAACTATATAGCTTGAATCCTAGCTTATTTCTGTTTAAAAATGAGTTTGCAAGAGATACGCTTTCAGTTGTAATAAAATGACAATTCATCATTATAGTCACTAAGCGTTGTTTCGATTTGTCAGACTATGGGTTTATTTTATGTCAAAGTATGGGTTAATCATTCAGCTAAGTGATTGTTATTTTATATGCGGTTATGTCAGTGTTTAGGTTCAGCGACATTATGGTAATTTTTCTGCTAATTCTCTGATTCTATTTGAAAGTGAAATTTATAACTTAGTTATTTCAACAAGATACAAGGAAAATGATTTTTCGAAAAGAGTCGAGCAGTAAGCGTCCTCGAAAAGATACCTATCGGGGACGTTTAATGAAGTAGATGATAAACTGATTTAATAATCGGTATAAGTCAGAAAAAGCGCCTCTGTCACATCATTATCAAAGATTACTTCCAACCATCCGAGTTTTGATATTTCTTGTTCAGAGGCTGTGTTGTGTTCATATTCTCAAGTTTTGAGATTTCCAACGAATAAGCTTTGTCAATTTGGGCCTGCTCATCCTCAGTAACGGGCATGAGTGAGACACCACAGTAACGACATTTTTTAGCTTCTACTTTTATGTCTTCTGCACACTCTGGGCAAACACGACATTTTTGAATTGCCGATTTTGCGCGCTGCAGTTCGGCTTTAGCCTTATTCTTCGAAACGGCATTAATGGCTAAAAAAATGACGATGAACAATATAATCCAAAACAACATATAAAACCCCTTAAAAATATCAATGAATTACAAATAAAATAACATAAAAACTTACTATATCTGGTTGTTAATTATGTAGGTAAAACACCTTTTCATTAGAAATTGTTACGTGAAAGCCAAGTGACCGAACAAATGTTACGTTAGAGATTTGATTTTCAACGTGAGTGAATAATATTTCTGCATTACAAGAGCGGTCTACCTCATTAAGCATGACATCCGTTAAGATCTCCCTATAAACGCCAGAATCCATGCAGTAGACTTTAAAACTGGTCATGTGAGGATGCTTTTCTAAGAACACGTTTGCTGACTTCCATTTGGAAGATAAATGATATGTGAGCGAATCACCGCTTAATACAGCACAGCTTTCGCTGAGCGTGTCATTGCTTATAACAGAATTTTGTACTGTGCAGTCAGTAACGACAAACACCATTGGATCTGTTGTGGCCATCTTAGCCAGATAGTTAAACCCATGTTTAGGCTTAGGTTTAGAGTGATAGTCGAGCAATAGCACTTTTATTTCATTATTAGACCACACAGACACCATTGTGAAAGGTAAAAATTCGATTGTTTTTCTTAAGGTGTTAAAAAAAGCAATCAAATCTTCATCTACAATCTCAGTGTTATAGCGTAAGTCTCGAATTGAAAGCTTGTGAAAGCTACAATCAACAAAAATAGGCACGTCAGTAGGTTCGATTGACACTGCTTTGTCACCGGCATTAATCGATTTTTTTGAATAAAAAAATTCAGGTATTGTGCCGATATTATTGTGCTGGAGTGATATTTCGGTCATAACATCGAACCCTTTATCTTCATAGTCTGATATGCGCCGAGCCAGCTCTAATTTAACGTTGTAGGCAGAGTGCCATAATTTTTTGTTATAAAAATGGCGCACCTTGCCTTTATTAACGATTGAACGTTGCAGACCATAAGTTTGCTGCCCGTCATGTTCAATCATTAAACGAATAAGATCTTTTGAGTCCGGGTGCTGCATGACGACTAGCTTTTCAATGTATTTATATGACTTCATACTTAAAACCCTACACCGAGCGTATCTGAGTTCCAAGCTTGCATTCCTTCATCATAAAACTCGGTTAGCAATTTGGTTTGCGGCGCTCCTGTCTTAGTTGTTTTTTCTGTCTGAATAGAATTTGAGTTGAATGGAATAACCACGCTACCCTGTTCTGCTTTAAACATTAGGTCTATTGTGCTCGGTTGCTTTGAACAACCTCGAAACTTGTAACTATTGATTGGCATGACTTTACGCAGTGCTTTGGCTTTATTAAATTGACGGTCATGTAAATTTAATAAAGTGGCCACTAACGCTAAATCACCACAGTTATTAAAAGCTGAAATAGTTTTAAGGCCACGACGTAAGCAAGAGGCTTTATAGAACATCAACTTTTTTGAGTTGGTTGAATATGGATTGACGCCATTCAATCTATCGTTCGTGTTGGCCCACATCGCTTGTTTGGCCTCATCAGCTGACATCTGCGATAAGAAAGATTGGCCATTGTCTAAATCAATTATGCAGTAAAGGCCATGTAGTTCACTTGGTTCATTTGATACCTCATGATTAATTTGTTGGTTAGCATGATCAATAACTAATGTGTCATTTTCGTATACAGCGTTTATCTGTATGTTCGAAATGGATGTTTGCTCAATTAATATGTCAATCAAACCACTTAACGTGTGGCTAATTTCAAATTCAAAGCTAAATTTTGATTCGTTATATCTTGCTTCTAACTCAACTAATTGGTTATTTACCTCCAATCCAGAATCAACGTATGGCGCTACGGCATCAACAAGCGATGTAGGAATAACATCTTTCATCGTGTAAAACTCGTGACCAAATTGAAAGCGCGTGTTTAACGAATCGTTCACCAGCTGCGCAATAGCATCGTGTTGTTGTGTGTCCAAAGGTGTTGCAAATGCATCAGCAAAATTAGTTAGAGTAGCTTTTATTGTGTTCATGACTGGAATCCTAATATTCTGTTGATAATAATGCGTACTTAGTTTCATTAGAGGCGGTGATCATGTTTCGCCAATCTTTAGCTGCGCGTCGGTATAGAGCTACTCGGCGCATTTCTGAACGCCAAATTGAGTTCCATGGCGTATTTCCCATATTCATTTCGATTTGATTTTGAGCAATCGCATCTAATTCTTCGATACTCATATACGCAACATGCACACTTCCATCCGTTAATACGCTTCGGCAATAACCACCAGAACAGGCACCTCTTACATTGGGATCTAATGACAATGATGTCACAAAATGCTCAACGTCATTCGTTGCCACCTGGACTTTGAATTGGTCCTTCTCGTATACCAATGTAGACATGGTGTTTTGAATAATTTTAAAATTCGTCGCAATAGCTATTTCACCGCGATATCCTGGGTAAAGCTTTAGCGCCATTTCACCCGTTTCGACATAACGAGGAAGCACATAGGCAAGCTTTTTCTCCGGGTTAAGAGATAACCCTAAACGAGCTAAATTCAACAACAAGTCAAATACAGACCAGTCAGCGGCCATGGACATAGGGGCTGTTGTTGATTGAGAGTTAAATATTATTTGATTTAAATAACTGATTTCTTCATTTAAATTAAATGAGCTATCAAAAGCTTGAGAGCTTAAGTAAGCAAAGTGTTGAGAGAAAACATGTTGGAATGGAATTGTGTTCATAGAAAGCTCCTTAGCAATATAACTAATTTAATTCAGGTTTTAAAACAGGCAACTAGACATCGATAACCCAAGTAGAACGGCTTTTATCATGTCCATACCAATTACCCGTCGTTAACGCTTCATTAAATTCTTCCAAATATTGAAACAGGTCTTCTTTCGACTCTTCCACTTTTCGTTGAGATAGTTCGAACGTTTCACAGTTGTCAGCATCCTTGTATTCTGTTGCAACAAATGCAAAGACGTTGACTGGTACTCCCGCCAAATTTGCCACATAGCAGTAAAAAACCTGCTGCAAGTCATATCGCAAGTCTCTAACCTGATAACCAAATTTAGTTGGGTTGGTCGAAAGCGTGGTTTTTAAATCCACAGCAATAGCGTCATTGCGAAGCCAATCAAAACGTATCTTTAAAAGCAAACCCGTTTTCGGGCAGCGAGCGATAATAGATAGTTCTGGATAGCCATCACTCAACAACCAATCAGCTTTCGGGTGAGCACGTGTGCATTTTTGAACCCTAAAAGCATCATCCCAAACGATATGGTCAATGACATGTGTCGCAATAAGCTTTTCCCAGATAGGTTGTGTTGGACTAATTTCTACGATCGCATTTATTTTTGCTTCTCTGTTTAACGAGACATCTATGCCATAAAATTTTGCCATATCATCGAGTTCAGCATCAGTACGAAGGTAATTTTTATAGCGTTGATCTAAAAACTCGCAAATCATTTTTTCGCGTAGCTTTTCAAAAATCGGTAACGTTGGGTCGCTTTCATATAATCGTTCAATTAATGCCGCTTTAGCACCAGACACGGCCAATCCACGACTTGCTAGCGCCTCTTTTAATTGAGGGATAGAGTCTATTAGCTCAATGTCAGGAAAGTCTTCAGGAACAGGGTTTCTCATGTAGTTACCATGGAAATTATGGGGTTCCAATACAAGCATGTGTCCGTAAGTACCCGCATCAAAGGTGAATTCCTGTTGCTTGGTTCTAAGGCGGCATATATTCGAGAGATATTGACGAAAGTAATGGTGACGTCCTTTAGCGAAAGTCTTAATGCCTGTTGAGCTGTGAGCATCTAAAGCATGATAAACCTCGTTAGGCATATCGGTATAAATCCCTTCAAGCACTTCACCATGACTATTAAGGAAGTTTGGCTTGCCGTTATCGTCATACGCTGGCTGTATATAATCATGCCAAGAAGATGTTTGTGATTTCAGAGCAGTATTCATAGCTAACCTCAGATTGCTTTATTTAATCAAATCATCCCACGGATCAATAAACTCGCAACTGCCATAAAATTCAATTGCTTAGTATGCGGTTGCGCGTTTTAGTTTGGGTGGGAGAATAGGTTTAAAAATTAGCGCGTACTGAATAGACGCTGAAAAAATCGGTGGATAGTAAAAATGTTGGTATATAGGTTCAATAAGTTAAGGGGGCGTCAATGATTAGATGTTTGATTTTCTTGCTGGTGGTCTGTTTTCAGTTACAAGCGTCCAGTGAAGATATTTATGAGTACAAAGCATTATCAGTGTCAGTGTATTTGAATGACGATGAAACCATGGATGAAGCGATTCGCAGAGCAGAATCAATGTTACAGATAAACGCTGTAACGATGACACCTAAATTTGTGAGTCACAATACTCATTACGATAGCCGAACAGACGAAATCGTAGAAAAAGGCTTGATAGCACAAGGGGCGAACGTGCGTGTTTTCAATGCCAAGCACTTACGAAGTGTTGAAGGTGATCGAATTATATTGAGAGTTACAGCAGATGTATCAGTAGATGTATCTGCAATGAAGGCCAAGCTTGGGAGTGAAAAGCGCGAAAGGTTACTGGAATCGACAATAAATGAACTATCAGATGAATACAAAAAATTATCGAGTGTGTTAGAGAAGATGAAACATAACATCACGTTAAGCAATCTTGATTCTATTGTTGTGACCGACTACTACGCGGCTTTAAATAACTCGATGAGTGTAATTGATGGTGACGTAATCAAGCAGCGTTTACGAGCTCATAAAGAAGGCACGACAAATCAGGCAAAGCTCAGTGCTGAAATTAAGGCCGCATATGAAATGTTTGTTTTCCCGTTTATGGCCAATCCGATTATTAATTACCAAGTTATTGATATCATTCCACATGATTACTCAGTTGCGGAGTTTAAGGTCCGGGTTAGCATAGATCGCAAAGGTGATATGACCGACGCTTGGTTTCCATCGGTTCAATCAAGAGAATCATTGAATCTGTGTCAAAAATTCTTTTACGGATGCGAAGCTTTTGAATTAAGTCATTCGCAAAAAAAGGCAGTTAAAGAGTTATTAAGGCCTAAATATTGTGGAGATTCGTTGTTTGAGTTTTTGCCTTATTACAGACCAGGAGCGAGAGCCTTTATCAATGACACTGATGACATCGAATGTGGTAGATCGGGTAAATATGCATATAAGAACATGGCGTTTTATCAAACGGGGTATACAAATAAAAAACCTATGGCAATGGTTCCAGATAACTCAGACGTTTTTACGACCGCCTTTAAAGAGCTTTCCAATACAGCATTTTGGTTAAGGATCAACATAGGCAGTGAAAAATTCAAACTTAATATAAGCAACATTTTAACTGAAGACATAACGCTATCGGCATACATGCCAGAAAAGGCTGTGGGGAATGGGGTGAAAGTGTCATTTAGTGTTGAGCGGGAGGAGTTCAATCCTAATACATACCAATGGAAAGATATGTCAGGGAAGCTTTTGCGGTACCAAAGCAGAGAAATTGAATTTTATTAATTTAAGGATTAACAATGAATAAATTAACACTTTTATGTATTGCTGTAATTATGACAGGTTGCGCCTCAGATCCAGTGGAAAAATATGTAGAACTCCAAAAGGACATGCAAGAAAAAGCGGTATCTGATGCTGAAGCAAAGTTAGATAGTGTGCCTGAGTGGTATTTAAATCCGCCTAAAAATGATGGCATGGGAATAGTGGGTGTTGGTGCGGCATCATCAAAAGATATGCATCACGCGTTGAAGAAGGCGCGTTTACAGGCAGAGTTTGAATTAGCGAAAAACTATCGACAAGAGCTTTCAGGCTCAGAGCGAATTTATGAACGTGAAAATGGCATGGGCACACTGGTGCAAACTAGCCAATTTCTAATCGATAAATTGGTGGATTCTGTACCTATTGTCGGTTACGACATGATAGATCAAAAAATCCAAGTGTTACCTGATGGTCAGTTTCAGGCTTATAGCTTGTTAAAGCTGCCATATGATGAATTTAATAAAGTGCTTCAAAGCATGAAGTTAGATTCACAAGATACACGTGAATCAGAGGCGTTTAATGACTTAGAACGTCGTTTAGAAGCTAAACGCAATCGTAAAGCTAAAGATGATGACCGAGACCATGAGCGAAAACTAGAGTTGATGCAACAGCAGAACATGATTTTATCGGATGTGACGGTGCCAGTGGCTCAAGCTACACAATCTTCAACTGTGCCGGTTGAGACACCAAAAGCTGATATTAAATCAGCGTTGCTGGATATGGTTAATTAGCGATGATGTTTCGCAATCACTTAATTGTGACAGCTGCGGTGGCAATTTTCACAGTGAAATATGTGAACTTTGCCATGCCGTTGTGGGTGGTGTTGATTCTCATTTTTGCGGGTTCCTTATTACCTGATTTAGATCACCCTAGCTCAACAATAGGGAAGCGATTTCTCTTTATTTCGCTTCCACTTGCTGGATTGTTTGGACACAGACAGATAACGCACTCGGTATGGCCATTTGTATTAACAGCTTGGGCATTAAGCTATGATACGTGGGCCACGCCATTGGCTATGGCCTTTGGCATTGGGTATTTTTCGCATTTACTGGCAGATTTTATATCCGATAGCGGTATACCGCTATTCTGGCCACATCAGGGTCGGTTTGGCATAAAGCTTTGTACATCAGGTGGGTTGTTGGAACCCATAATCGCATTGGGCCT
Source organism: Shewanella sp. SG41-4 (assembly GCF_014164505.1). Classification (GTDB taxonomy): domain Bacteria; phylum Pseudomonadota; class Gammaproteobacteria; order Enterobacterales; family Shewanellaceae; genus Shewanella. The sequence goes on from NZ_JACJFI010000039.1 coordinate 20,676, forward strand.
GCTATGGCTGGCCATAATATTCTAGGAATTCACATGAACAGTAAACAAGATGATTTTTTGGCAGAGGTACTACTCGCTAAAAAGGTTAACTCTGAAATACCTGAAATTATATCGGCTGAAGTATTTGAAAAATTAACAACTCAAGAGCTAATTAATATCATTAATGAGTTTAGTTTTTCAAATGCCAAGCAATCACTATCACCAGATGACGCTATGTTTAGTATCGAGATTGATGTTGGTAGAGTGTTGTTTTTTAGTAACAACACCTGGTCTGCAAAAAGTGCGGAAGATTTTTTCTGCGTCATGGCAACATTGCCGATTGGGTTTGATTTAGATTTTATCTCAAAGTTTAACCAAAACACAAAAATTGGTCGCCTTTATACAATTGACTCAAGCTCACAAACCTCAGTGTATCGGGTCGATATTCATATGAGTGGTGGAGTTACAAAAAGACACATCTACTACATGATTAATACATTCATTCAGTGCTACAAACATATATTTTCCGGGCTTATCTCAAACGAGGGAGTGTATGAACACTAAATTGATCAAATCATCGATAGTGATAGCTGGAATTATCCTCATAGGGTTAGCCTTCAGCTACTTCATGAAAGCAGCTGAAGGCCATAAGGCTGAATTAAGGCTGAAAGCTACTGGTGAATGGGTTGCTGCAGAAGGTTTTTGCAATGACAAGATGAAAGGAATAGAAGGTATCGATATAACAGATCAATACCTACTTAAGAACGGTAAGCGGTCTGAGGTAACTCAAATTGAAATTGTGGCCCAAGAAGTTAAATTAGAGCTTTGTAACCAAGGGCAGATTGAATATGAGTTTGAATTTACACTATTACCTGCAAATGAATCGTTTCTTCATGGTTCATTAGGTTCGTTCGAAGTCATTAAGTCAGTAAACGACTCAATCGTATATTTTAAAATGAACCAAGACTTTAAAAAACAGTACGAAAACTTTAAAGAAAAGGGTGCCGAGTAGGGTGGTTGCCGGTTTAAAGTCCAGTGAGAAAATGTTTCTATCAACCGCAGATAGGGAACGCAAAAATGGAAATAGTATTAGACACAGACATCCAAAACACAGAAAAAGAATGCTCTACGCATAATGTGTTGTGCACATTGCCTGTATATCGAGGCCAACGCTATACACGACTTAGGGCCAGAGAATTAAAATCAATAAGATCTCATTCAAAAGCTACACGCATTCAAAAGAATTTAGCTGCTGCAGAGCTGGCTCGCAGAAATTATATTGATAGTGAAGTATTAGGGGTGACATTTGATATTACGCTTCATGCGATCGATAGACTTAGTACGCTTTACATGCATAAATTTATAAATGAATTTGATGGAGAGCATGGTATTAGCAGTTGGTGTAATCAGTTGGTTAAAGAAGCTTTAATAGCTAATCCTGATGCAATACATCTGAATGAATGTGTTATTAATCATAATGGAATATCGTTTACATTTCGTTCAAATGACTATGTGAAAAATTCCTTAGTGCTGATCACGATAAGTTAAAGCGATTAACAATATAGGTTTGCCATGGCTCAACTTAACGCAGTAAAAATGACATACGCAAAAAGCGGTAGTGGAGAAATCGTTTGTATCGATGATGTTGAAAACGGGTTGGGTTGTAACTGCTTTTGCTTAGATTGTGGCGGTCAACTGAAAGCTAGGCAAGGGGCTATAAAACAATGGCATTTTTCACATCACAAGGAAAATGATGCGGACAATTGTCAGTGGTCTGGTGAAAGTGAGATACACATGAAGGTCAAAGAGTATCTTGATCGACATAGAAAGTTAACAGTGCCAATTGGTTTTACTCGCCCAACATCGTTTGTCATTCATTTTGACGATATTCAATTAGAAAAAAGCTTGAGGCCGACGAAGCGCATTCCTGATGTAACGGGGTATTGCTCGGGCGAAAAAGTGCTAATAGAGGTAAAGGTTACTCACGAAGTCGATTTACAGAAACGAATTGATTATAAAAAAGCAAATGTTTCAGTGGTGGAGTTAGATTTTAGTGACTTTACGCCGGTAGGCGATAGGGTTACAGATCAAGACATCGAAAGACATCTTGAGAGAACTTTATGTGCCTGGCTGGCTGTCGCACCGGTTGGCGATATTGCTATGCGAATTCAAGACCACGAGAGGGCTGAGTCTAAAAAGATAATCGAAGAAAACAATAAATTACTTCATAGTAATAAGATACTTAATAATGATGCTAATTACTTGGTTAACTATATTAACTCATACAGTTATAGGTATGAGGAATGTAAGAAAAGAATTAATGATGCAGCCACTCGATTGTCGGTAATAAGGAATGAGATACATCAAACTAAGTTTGTTCGAAATACTAACGTTGACGCGGCAGAATCTGCATTTTTAAACACGCTGCAACAATTAGAGCAAAATCATTTAATAAAATTAGACCGCCAAAATCTTGAACATCTTGAGCGATTGAGAGAGCGGTTTATTGGTGAATTAAAAGCTGAACACCATGATCTCATCGAGGATAATAAGGCGTTAAATGAATTGGTAAATAGTAAGCGTATAGAGCTTGAACAGATCCAATTCACAATCGAAGGGTATGATGCCAAGGCAAAAGGTCTTCTTGAGAAAGAAAAAAATCTTAATGAAGGACTAGAAAATTTTAGAAAAAAGGAACAAGACTGGATCCGAGCAGCAAAAGCGAACGCTGTGATTAAAAGGCATTTTGTGAGGCTCGAGCCTGAGCTAAGGGAGTTATGCCGCAAAGGAGGGATACCATGGCCGTTTAATGGGAGTTTAATGTCCGAGTTGTCACCAGATAAAGATGCAGGCTAGTTTTGAATAAAGGTAATAAAAATGACAATAAAAATGTGCAAGAGAATTGGAAATAAAAAAATAAAATGCCCTTATCCAGAGTGTGAACTTGAATTTCCAATTTCTGGTAATGTAAGTCTTACTCTATTCCCGAAAGGTGCTGGCGGTTGCAAACGTTATGCGACATGTCCTCACTGCAAAAAAGATAGCTGCTATGAGAGTGATAGTAAAAAAAATGAAATGGAGCTTGGCTTATAAAGATAAAATGTTAAAGCTAGGTCTAAGTGACATTAATTTTGTTTCCTTGATTTATATACAAAACAATTTTTAATCCCTTATAAAACTCATGAGGTTATTATGTTTATTGACATTCAGACGATAGAAGGTGAAGTCTCGAAAATCAGCAATACCAGTGAAACGGTTGGTGAGGTGACAGCAAGAGGGCCAATTGTTTCGGGCAGGATAGAAACGCATCAACATACTTACTTCAGAGTTAATGGTAAAGTGTGCAAGTATAAATCAAGGGATGGCCTCCCTCTTTCTGATGGTGACGAAGTGATTGCGAGTGGTTTTCAAAAAAATGGGGTTATTGAAGTTTGTTCATTTTATAATAAAACGACACAGACAATAAAATCTGTTTCATCTTTATCTGCCTACGCTTACGGTCTTATGCTTATTGTTTTGGGGATCCCTTTATCATTTATTTACATTGGTGTACCAATTGTCCTAGGCGGAATACTGATAATTTATCTGGGTATAAAAGCATCTGAGTGTATATCACTTGTTACCGCTGCTATGAATTTAGATCTGCATGGTGAACCATTTAACCCTAAGAGCAATCCATTGGATAAATAGAAATTATGAATTTATCAATCGATGATGCAGAGCCAGAATAATTGAATTTGTGACACCGAAATAAATGACTTAGACAGAGTGGCCATAGCAGTAATATATACTCAATACCCAACCGTAATCTTGACTATTAATCTCATAGTCAAGATTACTCATCGAGATTTCTAACACAACAAACCAATGGTATGTGTTTTTGCCAAAGAGTGGCGACTCGAACGGTTAAGAGTTGAAAAGCGAATGTGGGATGAAGGTTCTGCTGCTATGTTTTAACCTTTATGAAGTCAATCGAATTAAACGTTGTGGCGACTCATAATTTCTAAGCTTCGGATACACGCTTCAGATGTTAATCCGGGAAAGTTTCTAATGTACTGAACACATGACATATGACCAAGCATCATCGCGTCCATTCCAGAAATAGGAACCCCCTTAGCTGGCTTTCCTCCCTCGGTGAGACTAACAAATAAATTTGTTGTGTTACCATTTGTTTGCCAAATCATTGAAAACCCCTTGTTTTTTTGTGGGCCATGTGATCGCCCTTCAAATTTTTCTTTTATCCCCAAGAGTACGGCAATGACAGTAACCGTCTAGCGAACCACAGCTACTGTTTAAAATTCCAGGGTAACAAGCTATCGATATTGGGTTCTGGTTTACACAGTTCATCAAGGCAAACCATGATGTAATCAAATGGGATTAGACCATTTATTTTGGCGGTTTCCACAATAC
>NZ_JACJFI010000003.1 GCF_014164505.1 Shewanella sp. SG41-4
AAAAATGGCTTGGTTAATTCAGTAAACACTGTGATTAACCAAGCCATTTTTATATAAACTTAATAGCAAAAATTGTTATTAACACTCTATCCCCGATAAGAGATGCGGGTCACTTATCTGGTGTACTAATCGTCGAGCCATCGTGATCAACATTATCACTAGTATTCTGACTATCACCCATCGCTTCACTTGTTTGTGCTAATGCATGTAAATCTTCCATCGCCACGTTAATATCACTCTGACCCGCATTAATTAACTCTTCGGCTTGCTCAGCAAATGAAGTCTGTTGATCTATGTCGTGTAATAGCGCTGCTGCATTTTCTTCTGTCACGTTCGATTCTGATAGTGGGTATTGCTGGGTGTTTGCTTGATTCATATCAGCAGATGGTGCTTGACCGCGATTTAGCGCGGAGCTAATTGTCGGCTGCATAACCACTGCCGTAATAATCACAATAGCAGCTACCGCCACCAAGCTAAGTTTTCCCCTAGACATCGGCGTTTTGTTATCTGACATTGAAGGCGTTTGCTGCTGACTGTTTACACGTTCGCTATCAACTTGAGGTAACCCCGACGATTCAGGCCCTTTAGTTCGCATCCCTATAAATTGACCGCCATCATAAATTTCCATTTGATGACTGGATACTTCACCTTCAACAATACCCGAACTGACAATAATGAGTTTATTGCAATGTAGCTTGCCTTTAAATAAACCAGAAACTCGCAGCTCTTGACAAAAAACTTCACCTTCAACCACCCCACCTGGTTCAATTTTTATTTGATCAGTTGAACTGATTTTACCCTTAGTTTGGCCCGCTATCATTGCAGGGCCTTGAATATTCATATCACCTTCCAACGCCATATCGACACCAATATAGGTCATGCCCTTATTTTTATTATTCATTTTGGGTCCTTGTTAGGATTAATGCTCTGAGTTAATGCTCTGGGTTAATAGATTGTTATTTTTATCACAAGAGCTTAAAGGAAAAACGCAGCATAATAAAGTAAGTCGTTAATGGTATACTACCCAGATCAACAATTTACCCTAAGTGCTATGTCGCCATTACAAGCTTACCAACAACGTCTTCAGCACAATATTGTTGAGGATCCTGCCCAGCAGCAAGCAATACTCGCGCTTGATTTGCTTTATCAGCAATGCCTATCGGTTAGCACAAGCAGCTCAGGCTTATATTTATGGGGAGATGTGGGCCGAGGGAAAACCTTTTTGATGGATCTATTCTATCAAAGCTTGTGTGATCAAATTCAGTGCGACCAGATTCAGTGCAACCAGAGCATGAATAGCTCACAGCATCAAACGAATAAAACCGTATTACGCCTGCACTTTCATCGCTTTATGGCCATGATCCACCAGCAACTCAATCAAACATCGGGAATACGAGATCCATTAATTCACATTGGTAAACAGATAGCGGCGAAATATTCTGTTATATGTTTTGATGAGTTTTTTGTCGCTGACATCGGTGATGCCATTTTACTTGGCCGATTATTTGAAACATTATTTCAGTCAGGCGTTGTATTAGTCGCAACCTCCAATGTACCAATCGTCGACTTGTATAAAAATGGTTTACAACGCGATCGATTTTTACACACTATCGATCTGCTATTACAATACACTCAATCGATCCATTTAGACGGTCAGATCGATCATCGTTTACACTCTAACGCCGTAACGTCAACAACATCAGCCCATTGGTTAATATTGCCGTCTGTAATAAAGCCTCAAACGGTGTTTTCACTACTGTGTCAACAGTACCCCCAAGCTAATGCCAGCATAATAAATCAACCCGATCCAATTGAGATTTGTCAGCGCGCTATTGCCATTGAAGCTCAATATGGGCAACTTGCTTGGTTTGAATTTTCAGCGTTGTGCCAAGGCCCGCGATCGGCATTGGATTACATTGAATTAGCGGGGAGATTTAGCCATATATTACTCAGTAATGTACCAAAATTAGGCGGTGAAGTACGCAGTTGGATTAAAGCTCGCGGCACTGAAGACGGCGCACTAGCAACGACCACTGGCGAGAGACAACTGGCATATGCCAGTGAAGACGATCCGACTCGACGCTTTATTAGTTTAGTAGACGAACTGTACGATCAAAAAGTGATGTTAATCCTCAATAGCGACTGTAACTTAGAAGATTTATATGTCGACGGGGCATTACAGTTTGAGTTTAGGCGCACTTATAGTCGTCTTATAGAAATGCAACAATGGGCCTAAATAGACCTGCAGCAATGGAATAAACCGCTAAACAGGCCTGTTTGTGCAGTGGATTATGATGCTTGATAGTTTTCTACGTCAGTAAAGAGACGTAAAAAGTTGTCAAGAGCATCACTAGTTGAGTAATCGAATTGGTACTTATTGTGAAAAAATACCGTCAAGCTAACCTGAGCATCAGCTAAAGTAATGGTATAACCATCGTGATCCGTTTGCGCACTAATACCGCATAACCAATAATCATGACCATGATGACCGTCTTCCAGCGCCCTCTTTTCACCATGTTGTGTGATTTTGTTAAACACTTTCAACGCGCGGTGAATATCAATTTCATTTTTCATATCATGCTCTGCTATTAATTTTTTGTATTATCATTCAAAGATACTATACGCCAATTGCACTTAATAGATCAGCGAAGTACGACATGATAGATCAGCAAAGTACAACACGATAGATCACCCCAGAATGAATAAGCCTAATACGGCAGTATTTTTTCGCTAAAACATTTCCCTTTGTTAACACAACAAGGCAAAATCGCGATACTTTATAACAGACAGAACCTATACCATGCCTGATATTGTGATTGCCTTTTTTGCCCTCGGTTTGCTTGCCGGGTTGATAAAATCAGATTTAAAAGTCCCTAAAGCGACCTACGAAACCCTATCTATCTTGCTTATGCTGACGTTGGGACTAAAAGGTGGCATGGCACTGCATGGTGAAACAGCCAATTTGGCTGTCACCGAATTACTGTCTGTTATCGCACTTGGGTTCATAATCCCGCTTAGCCTTTATCCTCTACTTCGAAAATTGATTCAATTACCGCAAAAAGAAGCGATTAGTATTGCTGCCCATTACGGCTCAGTAAGTGCGGGGACATTTGCCGTAGTGATGACCATGGTCGATCAATCTCAGTGGCCTTTACGACCAGAAACAACACTGTATCTAGTACTACTCGAATTGCCTGCGATTATTATCATGTTATGGCTCCACCGCTACTTACAAGCAAAAGTAGCAGGTGATAGCGAACACTCTTCGGCTGGCAGCGTATTGCACGAGGCACTGACAAGCCGCGGAGTCGTATTGCCCTGTGGAGGGGTGATCATAGGCTGGATATATGGCACTAGTGGCATGGCACCGCTCACACCAATGTTATTGGGTGGTTTTAAAACGTTATTAGCACTGTTCTTATTAGAAATGGGAATTAGCACCGCCAAGGTGTGCTTCCCTATCCCTTACAAACAATGGCGCTTATTGGTATTTGCTGCGGTAATTCCATTTGTTTTAGCTTGGGCAGGTATCGGCTTAGGGGTGTTACTTGATTTGCCATCTGGCAGTATATTGGTGCTTGCTGGCCTCAGTGCAAGTGCGTCTTATATTGCAGCACCGGCCGCAATAAAGGCTGCAATACCAGATGCTAATATTGGTTTAGCGATGTTGGCATCACTCGGAATAACGTTCCCGATAAACGTATTAATTGGTTTACCTATTTATCAAATGTGGATAGAAAAGATACTAAACTGATACACCAATAAACTATTGATTATGAAAATAAATTGATGTTACGGGTGTTGTTAACAATGATTTATTTCGCTGCGGCTAGGTAAATGGATGAGCGTTACGGTAGGTGTATTATCTTTAGCCGCTCAACATTCTTACCACAGGTAACTTATAAAATGAGTTACCTGTGGTAAGAATGTTGAGCTAAGTAAACCAATGTTTTCAGGCAAATAAGTATTATGTAACATCAGTTTATGTTCTCTGATGATGCGTTGCTGTATCAACAAACATGGCCTTATCGACCTTGACCAAATAATCATTTAACGATAATGGCTGCCTGGTTTGTCGATGTCCCACACCCTTACTGTATTTTAAAGGGTATGTTTTACTTTTTTGCAGATTATGTTGATTAACGCACAGTTGAAAACTGTTGTAATACATTATTAACACTGACGTCATCACTTTGGCTCAAAAGTGCCATAAATTCATCACCAGCAAAGCGGGCAATAATATCCGATTCGCGAAAGCTGTCGATCAATAAGCCAGCAAAAGTCTTCAAGATGGTATCACCTGCTTCATGGCCAAACTTGTCGTTAATTGCTTTAAAATAATCTAAACCAAAGAAAATTAAACACGTTTCAAAACCAAGTCTATCACCGTAAGCAATTGCCTTATCCGTCAGTAATTAAAAGCCGCGACGATGAGAAATACCGGTAAGCGCATCTAAGGTATTTTGCTGAATTGACAGCAGTTCTTCTGCAACAATTTTACCTAAGTCTTCTAAAGCAGCTTCATCATCTTTAGAAAATGATCTCGGCTTATCATCGATAAGGCACAAGGGTGACTACTCTCACACCGTTAGGCATCGTTCACGGATAACCGGCGTAAAATCGAATATTAGGAGCCGCCAACACAAGAGGGTTGTCAGCAAAACGTTCATATTTTAGTGTGTGTCGCACAACTAAAACATGTTATTGATTAATAACATGGCCACAGAATGAAATATCACGCTGCGTTTCACATTTATCCAACCCCTGCACAGACTTGAACCATTGGCGTTCGAAGTCGATTAAACTCACCACACTAATTGACACTGAAAACAATCGTTTTGCCAACCGAGTGATACGGTCGAACGTTCCTCAGCGATCGTATCCAGTACATTTAGGCCTCGAAGCGTTTCGAGTCGAGTGTATTCATTGTCAGGTATTGGTGCCAGAAGCATTAAACAAGCCACTCAATAAAAATAACAATGCTCTAAATCAAAGCAGTTAAGTAACTAAGTAACTAAGTATCAACCTAGCCTATTTTTATTAGTGGTTAGTCCGCTAAAATTTCATTATAAATTTCAATTACGCTGTCGATTTTTTGCTGCACACGTTGTACGGGTAATTTGCCGGGCAACTGTTGTAAGGTCAGTTCATGATTCTCGTCACGCAGCCAGCAATAAGTTTGGGTTAAATGTTGGGCTTGCATGATGGGCAATAACTCCAACTCCGCCAACACCTCAAAAATGCGTACATTATCAGACCAAATGGTTAATTCATGATATTGATGAGCATTCGCTAACACTAAGTACTGAGCAATAAACTCTATATCGGCAATACCACCAGCACTCTGTTTTAAATCAAACTGTCCTAGTTCCACTTGCAACAAATGCTCGCGCATTTTTATGCGCATGTCCTTTACTGCTTTTGCTAAAACCCCTTTATCACGCTCTATTTGCAATACTTGCGCGCGTAAATCGCTAAAACGACCGGCAAGCGAATAATCACCAAACACAAAACGTGAGCGCACTAATGCTTGATGCTCCCAGGTCCACGCTTCTTGTTGTAAATAGGCACCAAAATGCTCAATCTCACTCACTAACAAACCAGAAGCACCTGACGGACGTAAGCGCATATCCACTTCATATAACTCACCGGATGTTGTGCGGGTAGCAAATAAATGCACAATACGCTGAGCAAGCTTCAGGTAGAAATGGCCATTATCAATAGGACGCTTACCATCGGTTGCGCCAGGACCTGTGTGGCCGTGTAAAAAAACCAAATCTAAATCAGAACCGTAACCCAGCTCAATGCCACCGAGCTTACCGTAGCCAATCACCGCAAAACCCATGTTACTTGGGCTGGTTCCTGCCGGTATACCATGGCGAGATGCCATCTGATGCCAAGCTTGCAGCACCACTTGCTCTATAATAGCTTCTGCTAAAAAGGTTAAATGATCACTAACCTGCATTACCGGCAATACCCCAGTAACATCAGCAGCCGCAATCTTCAGCTGCTGAGACAATTTAAACTGTCGCACCGCTTCCATCTGCTGTTCCATGTCATCTTCGGGCACACGTAATAAGTACTGGCGTAATTCGCTAGGGTAATCATCAATCGAGGTAATGTCATACAGCTGCGACGGATCAATCAACTCATCGAGCAGCATTGGGAAATTCGCCAGCTCGCGGGCAATCCAAGGGCTTGCACAACACAAACTCACTAATTGCTGTCTGGCACCTGGGTTTTCACATAAAAGCTCTAGATAGGTGGTACGGGTTAATATTTTATCCAGCACTTTGGCTACCGGTTTAAATGCTTGGCTTGGTTTAGTTTGAGTGACTAATTCTTCAAGCAACTTAGGCATTAATTTATCTAAAGTCTCACGCCCTCGCGGTCCGATAGAACGTTTAGACACTGTTTGACGCCACTCACTTAACAGTTGCCATAATTCAGCATCATCGACTTGTTGTTCTTGCAGCAATGCATTTGCGTGTTCATCTTGCTGAACATTCCAAAATAAAGCAGTCCAATGATCATTGTGCTCATGGCTGTCAGTACCACCCACGGTGGCATTGAAATGACCATGAATAGTCGACATTGCTTGGTTTATTTTCTGACGAAGTTCGGCTTCATCTGCCATACCTAACGGATAACATAAACGCTGCCAATCGAGCTCGTTATTAGGCAGGGTTTGCGTTTGTTTATCGTCAATCGCTTGCAACAAGTTTTCAACTCGGCGCAATATAATGTAACTGTGTTTAAGCTCATCAACGGCTAAGTATTCCAACTGCCCTAAGCTGTATAAGGTATCAATAGCACCAAATAAACTTTGCTGACGCAATGCAGGCTCACGTCCACCACGGATCAATTGAAAACTTTGCACCACGAATTCAACTTCACGGATCCCGCCGGCACCGAGTTTAATATTATCGGTTAATTGTCGACGCCTGACCTCTTGAGCGATAAGTTGCTTCATTTTACGCAATGATTCAATCGCAGAAAAATCGATATAACGGCGATAAACAAACGGCCGTAGCAGGTCATGCAACTCATCACAATAGCCAGACCAAGGCCCAAGCACTCGCGCTTTGACCATGGCATAACGCTCCCAATCACGACCTTGTTCTTGGTAATAGTCTTCTAAACCACCAAAACTGACCACCAAAGGACCACTTTCACCGTAAGGTCGAAGACGCATGTCTACGCGGAAAACGAATCCATCAACGGTGACTTGGTCGAGTAAATTCACCAAGCGTTGTCCCATACGGATAAAAAATTGCTGATTGGCCTGAGTCCGACGACCACCTACGGTCTCACCATGTTCTGGAAAGGTAAAAATTAAGTCGATGTCTGATGAAAAATTAAGTTCACGGCCACCCAGTTTTCCCATGCCTAAAATCAGTAACGGTTGTGGCTTACCTTCAGCACTTGTTGGCGTGCCGTATTGCTGACACATCTCTTGATATAACCAATCTCGCCCAGCGATAACCAATGCTTCAGCCAGTGCTGATAAGTCGAGAAGAGATTCTTCTACTGGGGTGTAATTTAAAAAGTCTCTCCATGCTAAGCGCACCATTTGCAAATTACGATAACGACGTAAGGCAGACTTGACCTGCTCTTCTTGAGTCAACTCCGCTAACAGCACATGTAACTGAGCATCAAACTCACTGCGCACCACATCATCTAATAGGCCATCAAATAACTGCACAATCCATTCTGGATGGCGGCAAAGTTGCTCACCCATATAGTCACTTAACCCAAACACGGCCGTTAACTCTTGCTGTTGCATGGCTGTGAGTGCTGTTTTAGCTTCCGGCCAAACGTCACAGAGTCTTAACCAGTAACGATCTGCGCTGTCTAACATCGCTGCAGATAATACTTTGTTACCTTGGTTTTGCATGGCAATAATGACCCCTAAAGAAAATGAACGTTGGACATATTATGTCGTGAATGTTATATCTATCAGTCAGTCCAATGATCAGATTAATATCATTGACACTAAGATTACTATAACCTGTGTCATATTGAATTAGCACATGAAAAATCTACATTTTGGAGAAAACATGGTAGGTCACCTCCCCCGTGTACTCACATTGATAACGGTATTGTTTGTCACACTAGCCCTTGGCGGTTGCGGTGACGACAGACCGGAACAAATTGCTAAGTACCAGCAACTGACCCAACAACGACTTGATCTGTTGGCTAGTTCGCTCGACAACAATCAGTTACGCAATGCGACGTTACTCGAACAATACACTCGAGTTCTCGCTCAGCGTCAATCCGACTTAACCCCATTACTAGAAGAATTGGCTAAAGATGCCAGCACTGAAGGACCAATGTTTAAGTCATTAACGCGTCGTTACAAAGACTTAAACGACAGCGCTAATTTTATTGATTTAGACCAACAGTTAGCTGAAGCACAGAATATTTATCAAGCCGCTGACACCAGCTTGTATAACGATATGCTGTCCGACCCAGTCAATGTTGTTGCCGATATGTCTAAAGGGCAACTCGCCAGAGTGAATGCGATCAGTCGTGAAGCTGAAGCGCTTGCTAATGGGACCGACGGTAGCGGTGCAGGCAGCCAGCTTGTGGGTAATCCTGCTTATGGTAGCTGGCAAAACAATTCAAGTGGCACGTCGATTTGGGCTTGGTATGGCATGTATGCGATGTTTTCTAACTTCACTCGCCCAATAGGTTATGACCGTTGGTCGGGTAATCGTGGTTACAGCTATTATAATGATGTAGGACGTTACCGTTATACATCACCTAAACAAGCGACATCACAAGCCAAAACCTTTGAACAAACCAAGAAACGTTTTAGCAGTCAGGGGAAACGATTCGACAGCCCTTATGCAAAAACTCGAACAGGTTCTACAAGCTTGTCGCGTCAAAGTGCTAGCGCACCTAAAGCCAGTAGTACCACTCAGAGCGCGAGTCGTAAATTCCGTTCGAGCTATTCAAAAGACAGCAGTTTCCGTAACTCAAGCAGCCGCACTAGTCGCGGTGTTAGCCGTGGAAAATAGGTAAGGACTCACCATGACATTTTTTCAAGAATATGGCTTAACTCAACATTTGGCGATTATTTTAGCCATTGATTTAACCATCGCTATCGTTTTACTGGCGCTAATGCGTTATTTGCAAGGCTGGAGTATTAAAGTCAACAGCAGTGCCGAGTTAGCAGAGCGTGATAATTTTGCATTTGGTATCAGTACTGCAGGTGCAATTGCTGCGCTAGGTATTGTGCTTACAGGCGCCATTACCGGCGAGGCTGCACCGTCTTATTTAACCGAAGCCATTGGCATGTCGGCTTACGGCTTGTTTGGCTTAGTATTGATTAAATTAGGTCGCTTTTTGCATGATAAAATCGCCTTAAATGAATTTGCTAAAAACGCTGAAATCCTTAAAGGTAACGTGTCGGTTGCCGTGGTTGACGCCGCTGCAGCCATTGCTACAGCAATTATTATTCGCGCGGTATTAATGTGGGCTGAAGATATTACTTTAGATACCTTCATTGCTATTTTTAGTGCCTTTCTAATCTCACAACTGATGTTAGTGATACTCACTCGATTACGTGAAAAACGTTATGCTAAACGTAATCAAGATGCCTCAATGCAACAAGCCTTAACTCAAGGTCAAACGGCATTAGCATTGCGCCATAGCGGCTACATGATAGCCATGGCGTTAAGCTTCAATGCGGCAAGCCATTTTATTGTTTATGACCCAACAGCCTATGTAACCAACATTATCGGTTGGTGTGTATTCTCATTGATAATGCTAGTGGTGTTATCGCTGCTGATCGCCTTAGTGAAAAAACTGGTGTTAGCCGGAATTAATCTTGCTGAGGAAGTCGAAAAGCAACACAACATAGGTATTGCAGCCGTTGAAATGGCGATTAGTATTGCTGTTGCTCTTATTCTTACGGCGTTAATGGCTTAATTTATGACAACACCTTTGCTCGATGAACTTCCCACCAATACAACACCGGGGGACTCGCAGCAAAGTCCTCTATCATCCCGTCAAGTATCGAAGTTTGATGATGCCTTATTACTCGGCATCATGGCTTCGCTGGCGGGATGTGGCCTTATCTATGAATATTTACTGTCACACTATGCAGGTCGAATTCTCGGCGCACTAGAAGCTGCCATTTACACCATGATTGGATTAATGATTGTGTCTATGGGTGTGGGCGCATTTGCTGCACGTAAAATAAAATGCGCGTTTACAGGCTTTGCCATGCTCGAATTAACCGTGGCACTGTGTGGCTCATTTGCCATTATCGTTACCGCTGCCGTGATTGGATTTGGTCAACAACTGCCATTAACTATCGCCAATACATTGGGCTTGCCGCCCGATCATTTACCCAATGGTGGCTTTATTGCCAGCCTGCAAACCCTGAGTGAATTCTTACCTTATGTGTGGGGAGTATTGCTTGGGTTAATGATTGGCATGGAGATCCCACTTATTGCTCGAGTTCGGCAATCCTTATCTGAAGCACACTTACTGCATAATGCCGGCACCATATATGGTGCCGATTACATTGGTGCTGGTATCGGCGCCGCTATCTGGGTTGGTTTTATGTTGTCGATTGATATTCAATTAGCAGCGGCATTAACCGCCAGTGTTAATTTACTCGCTGGGCTAGTATTTATTTGGCGATTTTGGGCACAGATCCGTCATGCTAAGTGGTTGCTAATAGGCCACATTATTGCCAGCGTTGTGATTGGCTTACTCGCGGTTAAAGGCCCTAGCTGGGAACAGCATTTTAATAATCTATTATATAAAGATCATGTGGTTTACGCTAAAGCAACACGGTTCCAGCAGCTCAACTTTACTGAACGTTTGCGCGGTGGCGAATTGCCTCCAGTTTATAATTTATACATTAATGGTCGTCTGCAATTTTCGAGCAGCGACGAGCATATTTATCACAGTTTCCTAGTGCATCCCACACTGGCTGCCAGCGCACGTCACGATAACGTGTTAATTATTGGCGGTGGTGATGGCTTGGGGCTAAAACAAGTGCTCAAATGGCAACCAAAAGCCGTGACCTTAATGGATTTAGATAAAGACTTGCTGGCACTGTTTAAATCGCCTCCTGCAGATATGCCCAAGCACTTAAGAGATGCATTACTGACGTTAAACGGTGATGCGTTAAACGATCCTCGCTTAACGCTTATGGTCGACGATGCGTTTAACGGTGTCGATAAGCTAATTCAAAATGGCAAAATGTTTGATGCCATCATTGTTGACTTACCCGACCCAAGTCATCCAGACTTAAATAAACTTTATTCAGATTTATTTTATCGCAAGCTCAACGAGTTACTCAGCGCTGATGGCGTGATCACGGTGCAATCAACCTCACCTTATCATGCACAAAAAGCATTTATGTCGGTCGGAAAAACACTGACTGCGGCTGGATTTAATGTAAAGCAGTATCACCATAATGTCCCTAGCTTTGGTGAATGGGGCTGGAGCATTGGCAGTAAAATGGGTAAAAACCCGCAGCAACGATTGGCTGCAATAGATGAAATTCCGGTACCAGAAGAGTGGCTTACCCCAGGGCTTATCCACGCTTCATTTGAGTTTCCAAAGCACTTCTATGGCGATATAGACAATATTAAAGTGAATGAAATTGGTTCACTACAGCTGTATCACTACCATTTAGCGGCTTGGTCAGAAAACGAAGTAATTAATCTTTTTTAATTGGATCAGATAGCGCTTGACATATTATGTCTAGATGCTATCTTTACTCACAGACATAATATGTCAATTAAGGACGAATATGAACATCCATACTATTGCAGGTCACTTAAACGGACTATGCGATCAAAGCAAAACCGGTTTTCAGTTTGATTGTTATCCAATTGACGGTGATGTTGAAGTGTTACAAGTCAATATTGTCGGCCGAGAAGAAATTCCGGTGTTTGTATCAGTAACTGACAACCAAATATTGTGTATCAGTTATTTGTGGGGCGAAAACGAAGTAAACCAAACTCGCCGCGCTGAAATGTTTGAGACCATGTTAGAGCTCAACATTCCAATGCCATTATCATCGTTTGCCAAAATCGATGATAAATATGTGGTTTACGGTGCATTGTCTGTGCAATCAAGCATGGAAGAAATTGAACAAGAATTAGCAGTACTGTCAGACAACTGTCTGGAAGTCATCGACGAACTCGTCGAATTTTTAATTTAAGGAGCCAATTATGGGCATTCTAAACAAGATTCTTACAGCGTTTCGTGGTGGTGCAACTGAAGTTGGCCAAAATATCGTTGACGCAAACTCAACCCGAATTTTTGAACAAGAAATTCGTGATGCAGAAAAACATTTAACCCGCGCTAAACGTGAATTGACTGACGTTATGGCTAAAGAAATGCAAGCCAGCCGCGAAATTGATCGCCTAAAGCGTAGTGTTGTTGAGCACGAGGGTTATGTAACCCAAGCGTTAGATAAAGGTAATGAAGCTTTAGCGATTGAAATTGCTGAAAAGATTGCTCAACTAGACGAAGAATTAGCTGAACAACAAACCGCCAATGACAGCTTTAGCTCACATGCAGTGCGTTTAAAAGATTTAGTGAAGAAGACAGAGCGTCAGTTAAATGATTACCAACGTCAACTTACTATGGTTAAAACCACTGAAAGCGTGCAAAAAGCTACTGCGACTATCACAGACTCATTTGCATCAAGCAATTCAAAACTGCTTAACGCTAAAGATTCACTAGAGCGCATTAAAGCACGTCAACAGCAGTTTGATGACCGCCTAAAAGCGTCAGAAACATTAGCTGAAGAGAATAGCGATAAGTCATTACATGCCAAGTTAGCTGAAGCAGGTATTGGCGAGCAAAAATCAAATGCTAATGCTGTGCTAGATCGCATTAAAGCACGTAAAGGTTAAGCTATTATGGGATTTCTTAGCGGCCTATTCGGCAAAAAAGAAGCCCCGAAGCGTCAGCTTGACCATCCTAATAAACTGCTCAAGGGTGATATGATCACCTTTGATGACAGTTTTGCTTTGCCTACGCAATTGCGTGGGCAACAGCTTAAGGTTGAAGCTATTCATACCTATGAATACCAACGCTCGCAGCTTTGTGAATTCTTATTACGTGGCCATAGCGGCACCGCAATCTATTTATCCTACGTGCAAGAAGACGAATCCTACTTAAGTATTTCAATGAAAATCAATCGCGCTGTGGTTGAACAATTGTTTGATCTTGACGCATTTGCTGAAATATTTGAAGAACCAGGCAAAGCAACGCTGACATTGCAGGCGCTTCCAGCCGAGTTAGCCACTGAGTTCGATAAATGGCTCAGTGATGAATATCATCAAGTTGAATTTGCAGCTTTTGGTTACTTCCACCGTCAAGATTATCGCGATCTAAAGCCGCCTCAAAACGACGATGATGCTCGCGGTGAAGGTTTTGAAGGTTACAGTTTAGCCAATTCGGATGACTCTCACGCACTTGATGTTGAAGTTTACGAAAGTGGAGACACTGAAGTGATGTTGACTTTATATCGCCCACTGACCGATATTAGAGAGTACTGGCCAGCAAGCTGATACAGGTAGGAGACGATTTTCTAATGAGTTCAGGCAAACCGTTACCAGATAAGTGGCTTAAAAACCAACAAGCTGCAAAAGCAACCCAAGTGGCTTTTGATCTGGATGAGAAGTTTCAATACTCAATCCGAAAAGAAGCCCTAGACAAAGGCGTCAGTCCCTCAGACCAAATCAGGACAATACTTGGATTATCAGTATCCAAACGTCCTAAGCGCCCCCGTTTAACGGTGTCATTAAATGCTGAAGATTACGTTATTTTAGCCCAGAAATACGGCTTAGAATCAGAGTCGCAGCTGGAAATCAAAAAGCGCGTATTAGATGATTTGGTTCACTTCGTAGATACTAAATCGTCAAAATAAACACCGTTGTCGGCACATTACCTCAACTAAAAACAACGCACTAGACACTTGTCTTGTGCGTTTTTTGTTATGATAAGCTCAATATCTTACCAAAGCCTCTCGGCGAACGAATGTAAACGGACTTAATATATGCTCGAATCTAAACGTTGGTCGATCAAAAATGTCGATGGTCCAAGCCCATTTGAACTCGCAATGATGGTGTTATCATTGGTCTCCGTGGTGATTGTACTCACCATTACGTTTGGTAAATTAGATGCTGAAACCAACAAAGTGTTGCTGTATATCGACACGACTATCTGCATGATTTTTATGACCAAGTTTTTCCATGGTTTATTCAAAGCACGTAATAAAGCCTTTTACTTTAGGCACCATTGGATAGACTTTGTTGCCAGCATTCCGGCCATTGAAGCACTGCGTATCGCCCGTATATTCCAAATATTAAGGGTTATTCGATTAATCCGCATGAGCCGGTCATTATTAATCCCGTTATTACGTCAGCGAAAACAATCTACATTAGCCAGTTTACTGGTGGCGATGGTATTAATTTTAGCCACTGCATCTGTACTTATTTTATTGGTAGAAAGCACAGAGCCTAGCGCCAATATCCAAACAGCAGAGCAAGCCATTTGGTGGGCATTAGTGACCATATCAACCGTCGGTTACGGTGACTTCTATCCCGTCAGTACTGTAGGACATATTATTGGGGGATTAGTGATCATTAGTGGTGTCAGCTTTTTCGGGGTGATATCTGGTTATATGGCATCTGTTTTCGTCGCACCAGATGAGCAAGAACGGAACGAAGCACAAGAGGCTCAAGCAGCGCATAAAGCGGAAATCAATACCAAGCTAGAACAAGCACTTGAGCGCATGGAACAAAATCAGCAGCAAATGATCGAAGAAATTGCCACTTTACGCAATCAACTCGGTAAACGTAAATAGCATTAGAAATATTGCACTACGATTTTAATTGCGACCAAAGGCAGTCACTTATTTTAGCTGTGTGGATGGTTGGTCTGTTACTCGTTAACGCAACATCGTTAGCGGGAAAAAGATGGTTTTAACATGGTTTATTATCCAAAATAAGGTTAAAAATAAGCCCAAAGTAAGTCATTACTTTGGGCTTATTGTTGGCAACTATATAATGGTTAAGCTAACGTTTTACTCTCCCACCAGCTTCTGCCACCAAGATAATGATTTGCCACAATTGGCTACAGGATGATAGCTTGCGTCTAATGCAGGTAGGCCGATAATGTTGTCACAATTACCTTGTTTAGCCATACCTGTTGTACGATCAAAATAGCCATTAATCACCCCATTTACAGGCATCATTCGTAAACTAAGCGGTGGACGTTCATGTAAAAAGGCTTGATACACGGCCATTGCACCGCTGCTGCCATACAGGCCCGTTTTACTGTTATCGTCTTGACCGACCCAAATAGCCGCTACGTTACGCTCATCAAATCCAGCAAACCAAGAGTCACGGCTATCATTACTGGTGCCGGTTTTACCCGCTAAACGAACCCCAGGAAATGCAGCGCCTAAACGCTTAGCCGTACCACTGCGCACCACTTGGTTCATTGCATATTGAACTAAGTAATCGGTTGCCGGATCAATCGCCATCGACGATGGCACCCGAGTCACTTCCAACGCTTGGTTTTGACTGTCTAATACCGCTGTAATAGATGATAACTTACGATAGCGACCTTCATCAGCAATGGTTTGATAAACTTGAGCCACCATTAATGGTGAGCCATTCACCGCACCCAGTAACATCGATGGATAAGGGGATATATCATCCTCCCAACCCGATTTTTTCAATGTAGCAGCAACCGTTTCAACGCCAACAGCCAAACCAACATTAACCGTTGGAACGTTCATTGAATCTTTAAACGCGTTTAATAAAGGCACTTGACCACTGAATTTTTTATCCACGTTTTTAGGAGACCACGTTTTACCTTGCTCATTTTTAAGAGTGATCGGTTTGTCCTCTACGGGTGTGGCTAAAGTGAACTTATCTGCTTGGCGTAATGCGCTGGCATACACAAATGGTTTTATTAACGATCCAATTGGACGTCTAATTTCAACCGCGCGGTTAAACCCTTCATAACTTGGTTGTTTATCACCCACCATCGCAGCAATGCCGCCAGTATATTTGTCGGTAACAACCATACCAACTTGAACGTTTTTAGCCCGTTTATCGAGTGATGCCATGGTAGACAGCACTGCTTTTTCTGCAGCTTCTTGGGCCATTGGATCGAGTGTGGTATACACTTTTACGCCCGACTGCTTCAGTAACGAATCGCCATATCGGTCGCGCAACTCTTGTTTTACCACAGCAAAAAACGCTGGTAACTTCTGGTGTACCGATTTTGTAGCACTGCGTAAACCTATCGGTGACTCTGCTGCAGCTTTATATTGGGCAACGGTTAATTTATCGCTTTCCATTAGCAGACGTAACACTAAATCACGGCGCTCTTGGGCTCGTTCCGGGTAACGCCACGGGTTGTAATAAGAAGGTCCTTTAATGACCGCAACTAAAAAGGCTTGCTGCGACACGGTCAGCTCACCAATAGGGCGACCAAAGTAGAATTGTGACGCTAACCCCATACCATGCACACCACGAGCCTTGTCTTGGCCCATGTACACTTCATTAAGATAAGCTTCAAGAATCTCATCTTTGCTATAACGAAAATCAATAATCAATGCCATTATGGCTTCGCGAGCTTTACGAACAAGAGAACGTTCACTGCTTAAAAAGAAGTTTTTGGCTAACTGCTGGGTTAAGGTAGAACCACCTTGCACTGTACGGCCAGCAGTAATATTGACCACGGCAGCACGTGCAATAGCCAATGGGTTAACCCCAAAATGCTCATAAAAACTGCGATCCTCAACCAAAATAAGCGCATCGATGATCATCGAAGGCATCTCTGGTGTTCGCACAAATAGACGGTCTTCACCATCGCCGGCAATAATGCGATCAAGTAATACCGGTTCTAAATGAAATACTGCTAATTCACGTTTGTCAGACATCCGCTTAACTGAGCTAACGCCTTCTGAGTCAAAGCTAATCATCACTCGTTGCTCGGCTTGATTGCCTTCGGGATGCAAAAAAGGTCGACGCCATAATTCAATGCGAGTGCTCGAAGCAGAAAATTCGCCAACTTGTCGTGGTTCGGACACTTTACGATAACCCAGTAACTTAAGCTCAGCCATTAACTGCGGATGGTTTATCGCAGCTCCGGGGTATAAAGCCATTGAACGACTAAACACTTGGGCAGGTAAATGCCACTTTTGGCCTTCAAATTTCTGTGCAATAATCTGGTCTAAATAAATCGCATAAAAGCTCACAACTGCAATACCAACGATTGATAATTTCCATGTGAGCGACCACAGTTTTTGCCACCAAGATGAGCCACTTTTTTTTGTGCTGGCTGAAGACTTTTTGGTTTTTTTAGTCATAAATAATGGTTTCGTTTTCCATATAACGCTGAAATAATTGCATGTTATTAATAAGCTAAATGGCTTATTTACACGCCTGGAGTTTTCTTTTTAGTAAATTTTGTTGCCACAGTATTCACTGGGTCGTCAGGCCATAAATGCCTAGGATAACGACCGCGCATTTCTTTTTTTACATCAATATATGGCCCTTGCCAAAAGCTGGCTAAATCTGCCGTGGCGGCTAATGGTCGTTGTGCTGGCGACAATAGCTCCATAGTAACCGTCATTTTCCCGTGTAATATTGTCGGGCTTTGCGCCATCCCTAATGCTTCTTGTAATCTTACACTGAGCAACGCACGACCTTGTTGTTCATTGTTATGGTAAAAGTGGCCGCCTGCATCTAGTGGCATCTGGTAACGGATTGGTGCACGAGTGCCTGTTGCCATCGGCCAATGTGTCGGCACCAGTTGATCTAAGACTTGTTGCTGTTGCCAATTTAGTAAGTTTTTAACTAATCCATAAGCGCCTACTTTAGCCAATGCGGCCAATGAACGAATGTTGTCTAAATGCGGCCCCAGCCAAGCTTCTAATGTAGCCAGCAAGTACTCATCGCTTAAACAAGGCCAATCATGCTCTGGCGCAAAGTATCGAGCTAATTCAACCCGATATTGTAACTGGATTAACAGATCATCACGATTAAGGATTGTTAACCCTTTTATACGGATTTGCGCTAATAATGCGGCGGTAATGTGTGCTCGTTCAGGTGTAATACCGGTGTCGACTTTAATGATAACCTCACCGATTTTGGTGTGTTTTTCAGCAAAGAAACGCCCTTTTGTTTCATCCCAACCACCGTGAATGTGAGTCGTCACTAACGAGGCAAGTTCTGCAGTAAACAAGCGTTCATCTAACCTTGCCGCAAGGTAAATTTGCCCAGCATTACGACCTTGAGTCTCTTGAAAGTCAGCAACCACTAACCAAGGTTCATGAGCCAAGGTATCATCAGCACCGATCACCACGCCAGTTCCATTGCTTAATTGAAAACCTTCATGACCACGTGCTTTGGCAATACGGTCAGGGTAAGCGAGTGCTAACAAATAGCTAATATCACGAGTGGATGCATTACGTATTGCTTCATTTACCTGACCTGATATCGCTAAGGATTGCTGCCATTGTCTAACTTGCTGCTTAACCTGCCCCTGCAGAGCCTCGGTCAAGTAATGATGAATATCAGCGCCTTTTTTCGGTAATCCACGAGCTTCAATAATGCCTGCTAATACACACGCAAGCAGACAAAGTTGCGGCTGATTGTCTTGCTGCCCCTGTTGTTTAGCTTTAAGCAGCATATGCGCTAAGCGTGGATGGCAACCTAATGAATAGGCATCGCGGCCCAGTGGCGTTACCTCACGTTTTAGATCAATTAATTCAAGTTGAATAAGTAATCGCCATGCGACTTGTTCGTGGATCGGAGGTGGCGGTGTGAGTAGCGATAATTCAGCAAATGATTTAACCCCCCAATTGGCACAATCAAGAGCCATCGAAGTCAGTTCTGCTTGCGTAATTTCAGGCTCATCCACTTTACGCATTCGCCCTTGTTCTTCTTGACTCCACAAACGTACGCAATAACCCGCAGCTAAGCGCCCAGCACGACCACTACGTTGAATAGCTGATGCCTGGCTAATGCGCTTAAGCCCTAAGCGTGTCACGCCTGTTTTAGGGTTAAAACTCGCTTCACGTCGATAACCGCTGTCTATAACAAGGGTGATGCCTTCGATGGTTAAACTCGATTCAGCCACATTCGTCGCGAGAACGATTTTACGTTTACCCGGTTCGGCAGCTCGAATGGCTTGATCTTGCTCCGCTGACGACAAGTCGCCATACATAGGACAAATAAGCCATGATGCATCTAAACGCTCACGCAATAATCCAGCTAATTTACGGATCTCACCTTTACCGGGTAAAAACGCCAAAACGCTGCCTTGTTGATATTGCGCTAGATTGGGATCTGAAATGGTATCGATAATCACGCGGGACATGTGTGTTAGCCACAACTGTTGACTAGGGCAAGGCTGATAAGCAATCTCAACCTCAAAACTGCGGCCATCACTGTGTATTTGCGCAGCATCGGGCATTAACGTGGCTAGCGGTAAGCCAGACAAGGTGGCAGACATAGCAATAATGTGTAAATCGTCACGTAATGATTGCTGCACTTCCAATGCTAAAGCCAAGCCTAAATCAGTCGTAAGATGACGTTCATGTATTTCATCAAAAATAATCACATCAATCCCACTAAGCTCAGGGTCTTGTTGGATCATGCGGGTCAGAATACCTTCGGTGACAATTTCTAATCGCGTATCTGCACTGACTTTTGACTCACCACGAACACGATAACCCACTTGCTGGCCAACTGTTTGCCCCAATTGTTGGGCAATAAATTTAGCGACATTGCGGGCCGCGACACGACGAGGTTCTAACATCAAAATTTTGCCACAAATTTCGGGCCAAGCTAACATCGCTAAGGGTAATGCCGTTGATTTACCCGCACCAGTAGGGGCTTCGATAATAATGTGTGAATGGGTAGCAAACTGGACACGCAACGAATCGAGTACCGCGTGAATCGGCAATGTCGTGGTCTTCAATGATGGGTGCTGCAATACTTGTTTTGAGGTCAACACGATTAACTTTTACGGCGATTTTCTGCGGCTCATTTTACCCACATTGTATCAAGGTGTCATTAATTGCTGATATCACTTGCCAACGGCTTAGCCTCACCGAGTTAATCATGGCTATAATAAACATTTATATTAACCAAGGAGTCCGTAAACCATGTTGTAATTCAACTAATCGAGTCGGTTTATTAATGGCATAGCCTTGAGCATAATCGACACCAATATTTTTGAGATATAAACCTATATCTGTGTTTTCAACAAATTCTGCAATAACTTCAAAACCCATATCTTGACCGAGCTTACAAATAGCCGACACAATGGCCTTATCATCGTTATCTTCACATAAATTTACTACAAATTGGCCATCAATTTTAACGTAATCCACATCAAGACATTTTAAATAAGCAAAACTAGAAAAACCGGACCCAAAATCATCTAAAGCAACCTTACATCCAAAAGGTTTTAATAAATCAATTAATCCTGTGGCTTGATCTAACTGACTTACAGCTGCTGTTTCAGTAATTTCAAAACATAATTTACTGACCAATTCAGGCTCAACCATCAAGCGCATTTCTAGCCAAGTCATGAACTTTTGATCGGCAAGTGACATCGCAGATAAATTCACCGACACCATAGAAAGCTGTTCCCATATGGCTAAATTATTTCCGCCCCATTTCAATAAATTATCGATAACCCAACGATCTACTCTAGGCGCTAAGTTATAACGCTCAGCAGCAGGTAAAAATACCCCTGGCGATACATATTGACCATCGTCTTGTACCATGCGAAGTAGAATTTCCATGTGAATGCCAGTATCGGGCTTATCTAGCGGCTCGATTAATTGATAAAAAAGCTCAAACTGGTTTAACGCAAGTGCGCCTGTAATATCCACAGATGCGAGCATTTGGTTATACATCATGTGCATTCGTGGGTCGTCAGGATTATAAAAATGCCAACGATTACGGCCTTCTTCTTTGGCTAATCGGCAAGCTGCATCAGCCTTACTCATTACACCGTAAATATCAGAGTCAACATAATCGACTTTGGCAATGCCAATACTGGCACTAATATTATGTTTAACGCCCTTCCACACAAATTCATGTCCAAACAATTGCTGACAAACTCGTTGAGCGACTTGTTGTGCAGATGAGATATCAGAGTAATGCATCAATAAGCCAAACTCATCACCGCCTAATCGAGCGACCACATCTCCTTTTCGCAACAATTGTTTTAATCTTGTGGCCACTTGCTGTAGGAGCAAATCACCTGCTTGATGACCACTTAGATCATTCACCACCTGAAATTGGTCAAGATCGATAAAAGCAATGCAAGCAGGAGAATGCTCTTCGTCATTTAATAACTCTTCAAGCATGTTTTCAAACTGTAACCGATTGGGCAGCCCGGTCAAAACATCATGATTTGAATGAAAAGATAATTCATCAGCAAGCCGATAGCGTTCGGTGACATCTTCAATCATTAACAGTAACTGTTGTTGTTTATTGAGTGCCTGGCAAAAACTAAACTTATACCAATTAATTTGAGCATCATTGCGCAGTGGTACTTCACACCAAGCTTGACGTAAAATGCCTTCCCTAACTATATGCAATGTATCGGTCAACAGTGGATGATCTTCTTCACGTAACAAATTAAATAAACTCTGCCCTATATTAATAGTCAGACCATCTTTACTAGCATCATTTTGCAGTACCACATTATTGTGTAAATCAATCAACGTACATGCGACTGGCAATAGATGAAAAAGCTCTTGATATTGTTTATCTTTATTATCAAGTAGCACTGCTAAACGACGTAACTCAAGTGAAGATGCCAGTTGGTATGCGGTATCTTCCAATAACTTTTGTACGAATAAACAAGGGTCTTCATGCTGACTCACAATAGGATTAGTATCAGATCCACACAGAGTGCCTAACACAACTTTGACATTGCCTACCTGTAAAACGGGACTTAACGCAAGATGCTTACAATCAATATTTAGATCATTAAAAATACCTAAAAGTGGCATTAATATTGAGTTTCCATCGGCGATAAAATACTGTTCTGGTGAGAGGGGGTAAATGATAGCTTGTTGATTACAAAGTAAAGATTCGCACAGTGCTAAATTGTCTTGTAAGTGTTGCTTAAATAATGGGTCAATTAATGGTGAAGCACCAAAATGACTGACGCATTGTTGCTCTAAAGTGTCGATAATATCAGTATCAATCGCAAATGATTTATCATATTGGCTCGTCAGTACAAACGCTGCAGTACATTCTAGCCTTTGACAGACTATCTGTAGAGCTTGATTAAGCAGTGATAACACCGAAGTATCATTACCCTCAATAGGTCCATTTGTAAAAACACTTTTCATTAGTTGCTGGGTACTGTCGGCCATTCATCAACTCATTCAAGGTTAGCAATTCAATTTGCTTGGGAATAAAAGCATACGCTATATTAGCGTTAACATTAACTTGAGTGTAGTTTAGTCACTCACAAATAACGATATTTTTTATCTCGTGCTTTATTATTAATCTATTCGAGATAGGGTTTCAACTTATTACCCATACAGGATTACCGAATGCAAACTGCGTCTTCGCGAAGATTGTTTGTCGGTTTTAGTTTAAAAAAATCACAGATAGAACAAATATCTTTGCTACAACATAGGTTTAAGCCATTGTTAAATGATGGCGCAATAACCATAGATAATCACAATTTACACATGACGCTCGGATTTTTAGGTCAAGTTAATCAGACCCATTACACCAGTGTCGTCGAAGCAATTGAATTGATGCCTAAATATATTTTTAATCAACAGTTGAATACCGTAGCGTTATGGCAATCAGCACAATTAATCTGTTTAAAAGGGCAAGCAAGCGAGTCACTAGATGCGATGAACCAATCGCTGATATCAATAGCAAAACACCATGGTTTATTCATCAGTGAGCATCCATACACACCACACGTTAGCTTATTTCATCATGTTAACATGGCAAATTCATCTATACTGAGATGGACCACAAACTTACAGTTAACACCAACACACTTACATTTGTACCAATCTACAAATACTCAGCAAAAAATGCACTATTCCATCCTCAAAAGCTGGCCATTAATTGCAGACAAAAAAAAGCCGTCATTATCTGATTAGCCCATCTCTTAACTCGAGTTGAGATCAAATAATAACAGCTAGGTATAAACCGCAACGGGTAACGTTATCGGCTAGTCGTTCAATAACTCAGCGATGGTTAATACGCCATGCGTTGTAGCACCAGCCGCCCATAATCCCGATGCAGAAGATTCAAAAGCTGCCGCTAAGTCAACGTGCAACCAATTTGCTTTTGGTGAAACAAAACGCCATAAGAAACCTGCCGCATTTGATGCACCGCCACCGCCACCACCTTTAACTGGGCGACTGTTGGCTGTATCTGCATAAGCTGATGGGCACATATCTTTATGCCAAGCATCTAACGGTAATGGCCATACATTTTCAGAAACGGCTGCCGCACACTTCTGAGCTAGTTGTAATGTCGCCATTTGTGGTGAAAAAATCGCATTATAATTTGACCCTACGGCCATAACAGCTGCACCAGTTAATGTTGCAGCATCGATAATTAAATCTGCACCCGTTTCTGAAGCTGCTTGTAGACCATCGGCTAGCACTAAACGCCCTTCCGCGTCAGTATTAACGATTTCAACTGTTGTGCCATTTTTATAGGTTAAAATATCACCCAGTTTAAAAGCTCGACCACTGACTAAGTTTTCCGCACAACATAAAAATAGTTTAACGCGTTTATTCAAGCCAGCCTTTATGGCTAATCCCAATGCTGCTGTTACCGTTGCAGCACCGCCCATATCACACTTCATCGCTAACATGCCCTCTGACGACTTCAAACTATATCCGCCAGAGTCAAAAGTAATTCCTTTACCCACTAAAGCCACAGAGACGGGTGCATCAGGACCTAACGGATTAAAATCAAGCTCTAACAATGCAGGGGGACGCTCACTTCCACGACCAACAGCATGAATACCGACCCATTTTTTGGCTAATAATTCTTGGCCTTCAATAATATTAAAACTGACACGATCACCACCAATATCTTTTAACCAAGTCGCGGCTTGATTAGCTAACGATAAGGGCGATAAATCCTCAGGGGTATCATTAATTAATTTACGGGCAAACTGCGCCGCTACGGCACGTTGATTCAACGTTTCTTTGTCGGCGTCACTACCACACCAATCCACCTGGTATCCTGCTTTAGCCGTGGCAAAACCTTGTGCAAATGCCCACTGTGAATGCAAGTTCCATAAACCACCATCTAGTTGAACATAATTGATGCCCTGATTGCGGATTTTTCTTGCGGCCATCTGCACCTGGCGCAACTCATCGTTACCCGATAGATGAATCGTTGCCTGAGTACCTTGATAAGTCACATCAGCTTTACCCCAATGCTCTGCAGCGGTTTCTGTGGTGAGCGTAACGGTCATAATATTCATAATAATCCCTTTAGTAAGCCAAATAACACCAACGCTCGAACATAATCACGAGCTAATGGCAGTAGTGTAGACAAAACATAATCGATAAACCACGCTAAAGTTTGTTAGCATTGTTGTAAATCTACTTATTAGATGAGTCATCGATGAAATTTACTCCCGAATTAGAGTCCGGTGTATTAATTAAACGATACAAACGTTTTCTTGCCGATATCATGTTACCAAACGGGCAAGAAATCACTATTCATTGCCCTAATACTGGTTCAATGAAAAATTGCTTATTCCCTGGTGAGAAGGTGTGGTTTTCCACCTCCAACAATCCTAAGCGTAAATACGCCCACACATGGGAATTAATGCAGACAGATCAGCAACATTATATCGGGATTAATACCGGACGAGCTAATGCACTTGCAGAAGAAGCCATTAATCGGCAAGTGATTACTGAATTGTTAGGTTACGATGATTTAAAACGCGAAGTGAAGTATGGCAATGAAAATAGCCGAATCGATATTTTGCTCACTAGCCAAAACCAGCCAGAGTGCTATATTGAAGTGAAGAGTTGTACTTTACTAGAAGATAAAATGGGTTACTTCCCAGATGCCGTAACAACCCGTGGACAAAAGCATCTACGAGAATTAATCCACATGGTGGAATTAGGCCATCGTGCAGTTTTATTATTCGTGGTGCAGCACAGTGGCATCAAGAGTGTTAAACCCGCGCGGCACATAGATCCACAATACGCAGACTTACTTGAACAAGCCGTAGCAAATGGCGTTGAAGTGCTAGCTTATAAAACAGCGCTTTCGCCACAGGGAAGCCTGATCACTTCAGCTTGTAAAGTCATGCTGTAGATCAAAATAAAAATTAAATAACAGGTAAAAAATTTGCCACGCTATAGAGTTTCTGGTATAGATAGCGGCCATAAATTTAAGACGTCCTTAAAACGCAAATGATTACAGGAGATGCGTAATGCCTCAAGGCACGAAAAAACTTGGCGTACTCGCTATCGCTGGAGTAGATCCTTACCAGGAATCGGCTGGTGAAGAGTATATGAATACCAAGCAACGTGGTCACTTTTCATTGATCCTCGAAGCATGGCGTAACCAATTGCGTGAAGAAGTCGACCGTACGTTAACTCACATGCAAGATGAAGCTGCAAATTTTCCTGATCCTGTCGACCGTGCAGCACAAGAAGAAGAATTCAGCTTAGAATTACGTGCTCGTGACAGAGAACGTAAATTGATCAAAAAGATTGAAAAGACTTTACAGCTGATCAAAGAAGACGATTTTGGTTTCTGCTTCTCATGTGGTGTAGAAATTGGTATCCGTCGACTTGAAGCCCGTCCTACTGCCGATCAATGTATCGATTGTAAAACGCTAGCTGAAATAAAAGAAAAACAAATGGCGGGTTAACCCGTTATTGATTAGGGCGAGGTTATCTCGCCCTTTTTATTTTACTTTATTACCCACTAAAATATTAACAAGACTATTGTGTTGTCGCATTAACTGTCGATAATAACAATACGATGTTAACGAAAAACAACGCTATAACATGATCTCCCCACCCTATATCGGGCGTTTTGCACCATCACCATCTGGCTCACTGCATTTTGGCTCACTCATTGCTGCATTAGGCAGTTATCTTCGCGCGCACAGTCAACAAGGCCAATGGCTTGTCCGAATAGAAGACATCGATCCGCCACGCGAAGTCCCCGGTGCAAGCGATAACATCCTTAGAACACTCGATGCCTACGGCTTACATTGGCATGGAACCGTACTATTTCAACAGCAACGATATCAAGCTTATCAAGATCAAATTGAAGAATTTATCGCCAGTGACCATGCATATTATTGCCAATGTACGCGTAAAATAATTCAAACCAGCGGCGGAGTGTACGATGGTCGTTGCGGCCGCCTTCAGCCTAGACTTACACACGGTGCGATTCGAATACGTAATCACGTCAAAATTGATCGTTTTATTGATAAACTTCAAGGCCCGGTGATGGTTGATAAAGCTTTCGCCGAAGAAGACTTTATTATTAAACGCAGCGATGGTTTGTATGCTTATCAGCTCGCCGTTGTACTCGACGATGCGTATCAAGGCATAACTGAAGTGGTTAGAGGTTGTGACTTACTTGAGGCCAGCTGCAGACAAATTAGTTTGTTTACTGAATTGAATTTTACACCACCTGATTGGTTACATTTACCGTTGGTTTGTGCAAAAAAAGGCTTTAAATTATCCAAACAGAATCATGCTCCAGCCATCGATGTCATCCACCCTCAAGCCAGTATTAATGCAGCCCTTACATTTTTAGGCCAAAAAGCGGTCGATGTCGATTCGGTAGAAGTGATGCTTGAACAGGCAGTTGAACAATTTGACCTAAGCACTATTCCTGCACAAAAAGAAATTGTCTTATCGACAATAAACAACTAGGTATCATCATTAATCGACATAAGTTATTGCATTAAGCTCTTTTTAGCGCAACTGCACGTATACTCATTCGGTCACATTTAATGTATTATACCCGCCAGATTTTTAATCAAATTATTCTAGCATTTCGAGGTGTATTATTTTTCGCCGTATTAGCCAATTCTGTAAACAGCTATTTGAAAATAACAAAGTAGCTCCAGTCCTTGAAGAACCCATTCAAGAAGATGGCTTACGTCTGGATATTATCTCCAGAGATGGTCACTCAATTTCTCGTCGCCAAATTAGTGAAAATGCACTAAAAGTCCTTTATCGTCTTAATAAATCAGGCTACAAAGCTTATTTAGTTGGCGGTGGAGTGCGTGACATTCTATTAGGTCTTGAACCGAAAGATTTTGACGTCGTTACTAATGCCACCCCAGACGACATTAAAAAGTTGTTCCGCAATTGTCGATTAGTGGGCCGTCGCTTTAGACTGGCGCATATCGTTTTTGGTCGTGACGTTATTGAGGTTGCCACTTTCCGCGGTCACCACAGTGAAAGCAATGATAAAGTGTCGAAATCCAACGCCGAAGGTCGTCTATTACGCGATAACGTCTACGGTGAGATAGACGAAGACGCTGAACGTCGTGACTTCACCATTAACGCGCTATATTACGATATTAGTGATTATTCTATTCGCAGCTATGGTGGTGGAATAAACGATCTTAATGCTAGAACGATTAAGCTTATTGGCGACCCAGACACACGTTACCGCGAAGACCCAGTGCGTATGCTTCGAGCGGTTCGTTTTGCAACTAAACTTGATATGCAAATCGATGCCGTTACTGCAGATCCCATCAAAGCACTTGCACCATTGCTAACTGATATTCCAGCTGCGCGGATGTATGAAGAAGTATTGAAACTCTTCTTCGCAGGTAAAGCTGAAGCCAATTACCACATGATGCAACGCTTTGGTTTATTCGCTCCCTTGTTTCCGCAAGTTGGTGCTTTAATTGATGAGTCGCCTAAAGGGCATGCAGCTAAGATGCTGCAAGTCGTTATGCGTAATACAGATCTCCGTGTTAGCGAAGATAAAACCGTTACTCCGGCATTTTTCTTTGCGGCCATTTTATGGTATCCCGTTAAGCAACGTGCGGACGACATTGCCATTGAAAGCGGCTTGACTCATTACGATGCTTATGTTGCTGCAATGGGTGATGTGCTTGAAAAACAGTGTCTGACAATTAGTTTACCACGCCGATTTAGCACTCCAGCACGCGACATTTGGCAGCTGCAGCTTCGCTTAGAACGCGGTCAAGGCACGAGAGCATTTAAACTGCTAGAACACCCAAAATTCAGAGCTGCTTATGACTTACTGTTATTGCGCGGTGAAGTTGAAATGGGGAATATCGCCAAGATTGCTGAGTGGTGGAAAGCGTTTGTAGAAGCTGATGAAACAGACCGTAGTGACATAGCTAAAAGTATCAAAAGCAGCAATAGTCGCAACCGAAATGCACCACAGCGTAAACGTCGCCGTAAACCAGTAGCCAAGCCTGCAGAAGAATAATATTGATGGCTGTTCAAGTTTATATCGCCATAGGGGCTAATTTAGCCGAACCAATACAACAACTCGATGTTGCTGTATTGGCGCTAAAAGCATTGGCAATAAACAATACTTTTACGGTGTCAGCTTATTATGGTTCCAAGCCCATGGGTGACGTTATTCAGCCAGACTATGTCAATGCTGTCGCGGGGTTTCAAACCTCGCTATTGCCCATTGAATTACTCGATGCTTTACAAGACATCGAGCAACAACAAGGGCGTGTACGACTTGAACACTGGGGACCTCGTACCTTAGATTTAGATTTGTTACTCTATGGTCAACAACACATCAACGAACCTCGACTTTGTGTGCCTCATTACGGCATGAAGCAACGCAGTTTTGTGTTAGTTCCATTAGCAGACATTGCACCAGCGTTAACATTGCCTTGTAATACAAGCCTTGAAAGCCTTATAAATGTAGCAATGCGTGATGAATTGCAAAAGCTTATCGATTAAAGTTGATCTTAACAGACAGAACATTAAGCTCAGCTTTTAGTATTTCAATATTGTTTTAAGAGTCTACTATGTCAAAAGTCACCAGTTCGACCCTAATCAAGTTCAAACAAGAAGGTAAAAAGTTCACCGCACTAACGGCTTATGACGCTAGTTTTGCCGGCGCATTTGACAGTGAAGGTGTGGACGTACTTTTAGTGGGTGATTCACTCGGTATGGTGCTTCAAGGTCATAACGATACCTTACCAGTAACGATTGCTGATATTGCTTACCATACCGCTTGTGTCAAACGTGGCGTTTCGCGTGCACTGCTTGTCGCAGACATGCCGTTCATGAGTTATACCACTCCAGAACAAACCATGATTAACGCGGCAATATTAATGCAGGCGGGTGCCAGCATGGTAAAATTAGAAGGCGGACATTGGTTACTTGAAAGCGTAAAAATGCTAACTGAGCGTGGTATTCCAGTGTGTGCTCACCTAGGATTAACACCACAATCTGTGCACGTTTTTGGCGGGTTTAAAGTGCAAGGTCGCGATGCTGATAACGCGCAACGCATTCTAGATGAAGCTAAAGCATTACAAGAAGCTGGTGCACAATTATTAGTGGTTGAGTGTATTCCAGCTCCGCTTGCTAAAGCCATTACTGAGGCACTAACCATTCCAGTTATCGGTATTGGCGCGGGTGCTGACACAGATGGTCAAATTCTTGTTATGCATGATGTGTTGGGCATTTCGAGTGGCTACATTCCCCGTTTCTCAAAAAACTATCTCAAACAAACCGGCGAAATACGTTCGGCTATCAGAGCCTATATTGATGAAGTTGCTAACGGCACATTCCCTGCTGAAGAACATACCTTTAATTAATTTAAGCTTGGGATAATAAAGGTTTATCATAACTTCTGCCCTGCTATCTACGTTGCATTGAAATACAATAAATCAACAATTGATGATTCAATGCACCTTCGTTAGCAATCCAAACCAAAAGTTTGGATTGCAGATGTAACATAAACCCGTTGTTATCGATTACCCCAGCGCTTACCAGCGTTGAGGTTAATCATTAAATCTACATCAATGACTGCATTGTTTTTATTAAGGCTCGAACAAAAATGATTACCACCTCCGCAATCTCAACTATCCGCGAACATGTTAAGACTTGGCACAGCAAAGGCGAAACCGTTGCTTTTGTGCCTACTATGGGTAATTTACACCAAGGTCACATCACCTTAGTGAATGAAGCTAAAAAGCGCGCAGACCATGTTGTGGTATCTATTTTTGTCAATCCGATGCAATTTAGCGCTAATGAAGACTTAGACGGGTATCCACGCACACTCGCACAAGATACCGATAAACTGATACTTGCCGGAACAGAAATACTCTTCACTCCAACACCGGCTATCATTTATCCCAGAGGATTAGCACAACAAACATTTATTGAAGTGCCAGAAATTGGTGATGAATTGTGTGGTGCAAGTCGTCCAGGTCATTTTCGTGGTGTGGCAACCATAGTCGCCAAACTGTTTAATATTGTTCAACCTGATATTGCCTTATTCGGCCGTAAAGATTTTCAACAACTGATGATTATCAAAACCATGGTCGAAGATTTATCAATGCCAATTGATGTTATTGGTGTGGAGACTATCCGAGAACAATCAGGACTTGCGATGAGCTCTCGCAATGGTTATTTAACCACTGAAGAAAAACACTCCGCAGCAACATTAAAACAATCCTTAGACAGTATTGTTAGCGCAATTAAAAATGGTGAAGAAGCGCAACAAGCTATCACCAAGGCAGAAAAACGACTAATAAGCGCTGGTTTTACCCCTGATTATCTTGAAGTGAGAAATGCCAATACATTACGCCAAGTAACAGCAACAGACAGTGAGCTAGTGGTTATTGGGGCCGCATATCTCGGTAAGGCTCGATTAATTGATAATGTGTCATTCTCTAAATAAGCTAACCATATAAGTTAATGTTTAACAAAGGAATAACCCTATCTCGGTTAGAACCAGTAGAACAAAAAAAAATTATTCAATTTTCCATTGCCCAAAAACTGGTTTTATCGATAAACTTGAACCATATTTAAGTAATATAATGATGTTAACTGCGTTATTTTCTCCGTATTGTGAGCAGAAATTGGCTACCGAGTATTGAATATCCGACAACCAACATGGCTAATGTCTTACTTGTTTAGCGTAAAAATATGCTAATCTGCTTAACTACATAAGTTAAGCAAAACATGAACTAATTTAGCGAGTTAATAAGAGACAATAAATACAACAATTCCTGTAATGCAGCCCGCAAAACGGTAGCTAGACACGGTAGTCAGCTATTAGGCTATATACATTATCGAAACGTGTAGAGAAAAACCAATAAACAATTGATACTAAACGAAATAAAAAGGCAAAGGATGTGTAGCTGCATGGCAAAAAGACTGTTATTTATCGTACTCGCCATGAGCACATTTACTGCTCAAGCCAATACTATTTACAAATGCATGATGGATGAAAAAGTCGTTTTCACCCAAACAGTTTGCCCGCAAGAATATAGCCAGCATAAAATTGAATACCAATTAGGGATTACCACAGAGGTCGACACTGACAAGCGAGAAGTGAAAGACGATCCTTTAAAAGCACTACTCAATAAACAAACCATTTCTAAAGAAAAATTACTGCAATTACTTGATGGTGAAATTTATCGTTTAAAGCAAGAAAACAGCTACTTCGAAATCTTACGAGCCAGTGAAATGCAAAAACTAGATCGAAAACGTTACTGGCAGACTAAACCCAAAAACGACCCAAGTTACGGTTTAGAGTTACAGGAAATAAACACCCGCTTCGATGACCTGACTAAAAATAATACCGATGTTATTCTGATATTAACTAAGCATAAAATGAAGATATCTGCTGAAACACAACCAGATGAATATATGAGTAACTAACCTCAACTCTTTATCAGCGTTGAGGCTAAGATTAGTCAATGTTAATCCGGTTTAAATACCCCTATCATGCTGCCACTGGTTTTTTGAGGCACTTTAATATCAGTTTGTTGTTCATGATAATCACAGTCTGTACATTCAACGGTTTCAATTCCATTTTCTTTAAACAATAAAATACTGTCTTTAGCACTGCATTTAGGGCATTTAGCACCTGCAACAAAACGCTTTTTAATTTTGGTCATGATTCACTCGACTTAGTGTTTACTGAATGAGCGGATAACTCATTAAGGTCTTTACCTGATATATACGCCTATTTTGCCATGATTAGCCCACATGAGTCCCGTGATTGTGGGAAATAAATCGTAGATGCGATATTATCTGCACCATTATTCTATTCTTAAGTATCAAGTTGTAATTAATGATCAACATAAGCCAAGCTCAGTTAATTCGCGGCAGTAAAACCTTACTCGATGAAACCTCACTGACGATTTATCCCGGACACAAGGTTGGCCTTGTCGGCGCCAACGGTACAGGTAAATCATCTTTGCTTGCCTTGATTTTGGGTCATTTGCATCTAGATAAAGGTGAATTTAGTTTCCCCTCTGGTTGGCAGGTTGCCTCTGTTGCGCAGGAAACACCAGCATTGGATGTATCGGCACTAGAGTATGTCCTCGATGGTGACACCGAATACCGTGATTTAGAAGCCCAACTAGAAAAAGCGCAAAGCGACAATAACGGTAATGCCATTGCACTTATCCATGGCAAAATTGATGCTATTGGCGGTTATGCTATTAAAGCTAGAGCTGGCGCGCTATTAGCCGGTTTAGGGTTTAAGGATGCAGACCAAAGTAACCCCGTAAAAAGCTTCTCAGGTGGTTGGCGGATGCGCCTCAACTTGGCCCAAGCACTATTATGTCGGTCAGATTTATTGTTACTCGATGAGCCAACCAACCACTTAGACTTAGATACCATGTATTGGTTAGAAGGTTGGATAAAATCTTATCAAGGTACTCTCATTTTGATCAGCCACGATCGTGACTTTATTGATGGCATTGTCGGTGAAATTGTTCATGTTGAAAATCACAAATTAAATTACTACAAAGGAAATTACTCTTCTTTTGAACGGGTGCGCGCCGAGCGAATGGCCCAGCAACAAGTCGCCTTTGAACGTCAACAAAAAGAACGTTCACATATGCAGTCATTTGTTGACAGATTCCGCTATAAAGCCAGTAAAGCTAAACAAGCACAAAGCCGCTTAAAAGCCCTCGAGCGCATGGCTGAGTTGTTGCCATCGCAAGTAGACAATCCATTTCAAATGGCTTTTAGAGAACCTGAAGCGCTACCGAACCCATTAGTGGTAATGGAAAATGTCTCTATTGGTTATGAAGACAACACCATCCTTAAACAGGTTGAATTAAATCTCGTTCCTGGCGCGCGTATTGGTTTGCTAGGAAGAAATGGTGCAGGTAAATCAACGCTGATCAAACTGTTATCAGGCCAATTACAAGCCAAAACAGGTAAGTATCAACCTAATCCGGGATTAAATATTGGTTATTTTGCTCAGCATCAAGTTGAATTTTTAACGCTTGATGACACTCCAATGCAGCACTTAGCAAGACTCGCGCCTGCAAGTGTTCGTGAACAAGAATTACGCAACTTTTTAGGCGGGTTTGGCTTTAATGGTGACATGGCCTTATCGCCAGTTCGGCCGTTTTCTGGCGGCGAAAAAGCGCGTCTTGTATTAGCATTAGTCGTTTGGCAGCGCCCAAACCTATTATTACTCGATGAACCGACCAACCATTTAGATTTAGAGATGCGTCACGCACTCACCATGGCATTGCAAACTTTTGAGGGCGCAATGGTCATAGTGTCGCATGATCGTCACCTATTACGATTAAGTTGTAGTGACTATTACTTAGTTGACCAAGGTGCAGTTACCCCTTTTGATGGCGACTTAGATGACTATCATCAATGGTTACTCGATGCTGCAAAACTCGCACAAGCTAACAACAAAACAGATGCTGGTACTAGCGGTGATGCCGTTGATAAAAAACAGCAAAAAAGAATGGAAGCTGAGCTGCGTCAAAAAGTGTCTCCACTAAAAAAACAACAAGTAAAGTTAGAAACCCAACAGCAAAAAATTAATGCCCGATTAGCAGAATTAGAAATCGAATTAGCCGATGGCAGCTTATACGAAGCGGAGAACAAAGCTAAAATGACCAATGTTCTCAACGAGCGTACTACGCTGACTCAAGCCATGGATGAAAGCGAAATGCATTGGTTGGACATTCAAGAACAGATTGAGCTTTTCGAACAAGATTTTCAATAATCAGTTAATTTTATTCACTGCCTTTATGGTGTTAACTCACGCCATAAAGGTAGCAAGGGATACTGTATGTCGCGACCTTATCACCGTCAAACATTTAGCTTTACAATTTGGCATGATTGCGAACAAAACTACTCAAAAAATCCAAATTTTTACATCAGCTTACAAGATAGTTATCAAGTAAACGTTAACCTTTTACTATTAGCTCAGTACCTTGATCAACAGCATTATGTGTTGACGCAGCAGCAGTGGGAATTGTTAACCGGTGTTGTAGAGCAATGGGAAGCAAATGTGTTACAACCTTATCGACGCTTACGTCGGATTGCTAAAGCACACTTGGGCAGCGACGAGTATCAGAAAATGCTCGATGTAGAACTCATTATGGAACGTAAATCTCAATATATGTTATTGCATAAATTGAATTTACTGCAGGGAAATACATTAGATATTGATAAGCTAAATATTACTGAGCTAAATAATACTGAGTTAGACAATAATGAGCCAAGTAACATACAACACTACCTTAGCTTATTTGGCTTAGATGGCAGTATTATGGCTGAATGACTCCCCTAAACAGGTCTGACTAATACAGAACACATTATATAGTTTAGCGACTTGTATTATAACCTTGATATACCGCCCATCGACGGTATATCAAACCAGTTCAACTAGCTAGTTTGAGTCAGTTTTTGTGCTAAGGCTGTTGCATTTCGAGCCACAAGACCATAAATAGACAACTGCGGATTTGCGCCTAAACTGGTTGGAAAAACCGAACCATCCATCACCGATAAATTTTCAAGGTAATGCGAATTACCAAATCCATCAACCATTGATAGGGTTTTATCTTCACCCATAGCACAGCCGCCCATCACATGGGCCGATGCAACAATGGTTTTTAATAAACCTAAATCGGCATTATTAATCGCTTGCTTTGCTTCACTCCATGAATTAAGAAAAGCCAAGCCATCATGCATTGGTAACACCTTTTTAGCACCTGCAGCAAACTGTAATTCGGCCATCGACAAAAATGCCCGACGAGCACCATCCCAAAAACCTTTATCTAAAGGATAATCTAACGCCAAACTGGTGTCGGTTAACCTTACCTGACCACCTGGACATTGCTGATTGAAACCATCACGAATGAGCGCAATAGTCACCTGCATTTGGTTAAAATTAGCCATTAACTGTGCATGACTTACACCATAACCAATGGTTTTGGACGCTATCAATACCGGATGCACAGGTGCGACTTCAAGTTTATAACCTAAATCGCCAGCCGCGCCGTCACGCCAAACAAATTCATCTGAATAGATAGATTGAGGCGCACCACTGTGACCATTAATTTGTTCCGCAAAAATCCCGCCCGATAACAATGAGGGATGTAAAAAGGTTTTACCTAATTGCTTGTGCGGATCTGGCGTATTAGAACGCATTAATATCGTCGGCGTATGAACAGCACCCGCACTTAAAATATAATGCTTAGCACTAAAGGTAATGTTAACTGATGTCGGCATTAAACCTTCTGTTAATGCCTGTGCCGTTAATCCAATAACTTGGTCACCTTTGTGTTCAAGTTTGACTACCTTGGCGCGAGAAATCAGTGTCGCGCCTTTGTCCAAAGCAGCTGGAATAGTGGTCACTAACATGGATTGTTTGGCGTTAACAGGGCAACCCATGCCACAGTAACCGGTATTCCAGCAACCTTTAACATTACGTTTAATAACGGTGTAATCCCAACCCAGTTTTTCACAACCTTCGCGCAGTGCACCATTATTTCGATTGGGTTCAAACTCCCACGTCTCAATATTGAGCCGCTGTTCCATTAACTCAAACCAAGGCAGTAAATCTTGCGAGGACAAGCCTTTTACCGACTTTTCTTGCTCCCAAAACGCTAGGGTTTGTTCAGGGGTTCGAATTGAGGTAGTCCAATTTACCGTAGTTGAACCGCCTACCGTTCGACCTTGGAATATACCGATACCTTTATCAGCGGTTTTCATTGAGGCTGCTTGTTGATACAAATTCGGATAAGCGTGACGCTCTTCCATATCAAAGTGAGTCGATGATTTAAGCGAGCCACCTTCAATCATAATAACTTTCAATCCAGCTTCAGTGAGTATTTCTGCTGCGGTGCCGCCGCCCGCTCCAGTACCAACAATAACAACATCCGCGTCAAAGTGACGATCGACTTCTAAAGTACTGGCATCGATATGATGCCAGCCTGCGCTTAATCCGGTAATAATAGGGTCAATTATGGCCAAGGGAGAACTCCTTATATGAGAGATTAATGCGCGTTATTCACCAAGAAAGTGGGCTTTACATAACGTAAATTGCCCCAATGTTCTGGACAGGCGTAATAACTTGCCATTATCAATTCACGTAACCCGTTATAAGCGGTCGTTAACATATCCAAATAGTTGTGGCGCCAAAACTCTAACATGTCGATCAATTGCTGTGGTTCACGCATTAACAACGGCGTCATACTGCCACTCAGGAACAATAAACCTAGGCGTCCTTCAAGCAATTCCAACAATTCAGTCAACTCTTGCTGTTGCTCAACAGGCAAATGGGTAATTGATTGTGAAATCGCATCCAATGTGCGGTTTATCGAGATTTCTCTATGACTAGGGACCTCGGGTAATGCGCCATCTAAGAATACTGGCAACAACACACTGAACAACACTCGATGGTGAATATCATCGGAAGATGTCGTGACACTCGGTGAATATAAATTAACGCCAAGTGCTATTGCCGCTGTTCCAGCAAAAGCACCAGTAAGAAAGACACGCCGCTTCATTTACTTCCCCTTGAGTTTATTGTTGTCTCTATTTTTTATGTGGTAGAGTGGCATGAGTAACATTTAAACATACGTTTAAATTTTCACAAACAATTACAGAAACATTCCTTTTATGAAAACCTTGTTCACTCCGCCTTGGTGGGCTGCTAGCCCGCATGTACAAACGATTCTACCGTTCATTTTCAAAGTGGCCAGACCAATAACATTTAGGCAAAGACAAGAGTTACCCGACGGCGATTTTATCGATTTAGATTGGCTGGGCCAGGCCCAAAATGGCGCGCCTATCTTAGTGATCATTCATGGTCTTGAAGGCAACACTGAATCGCATTATGCACGCAGAATGCTCATCGAAGCAAAAAAAGTCAAAATGTCTGCTGTAGTTCACCATCATCGTGGTTGTTCTGGCGAACCTAACCGCTTAGCTCGCAGTTATCATAGCGGCGATGTTAATGATTTAGCCCATACCTTAGAGCAGCTAAAACACTACTATCCAGACTCGCCATTGTATGCAGTTGGCTACAGTTTAGGCGGTAATGTATTAGCAAAATATCAAGGCAGCAAAAAACAACATAGCTTACTCGAACGCGCTGTGGTGGTGTCGGCCCCTCTCACATTAGGAGCATGTGCAAAACGCTTAGAAAGTGGTTTTTCAACTCTATATCAACGTTTTTTAATTAAACGCTTACAGCATAAAATGCTCGACAAAATTAATACTGCTGAATTAACCGATCAAATGCCGATCACTAAAGAGCAACTCAAAATGCTCAATACCTTTTATTTGTTTGACGATAAAGTCACTGCACCATTGCATGGTTTTATTGACGTAAATGATTACTATCAACAGTCTAGCGGTCTAGAATACTTGCAGCATATTACCAAGCCTACATTAGTCATCCATGCCAAAGATGACCCATTTATGACCGATGAAGTGATCCCAAACCAAGCTCAATTGTCACCTATGGTTGAATACGAGTTGCATGAGTGTGGTGGACATGTAGGTTTTGTTGAAGGCGGCTGGCCTTGGAAACCACGTTTTTACCTCGAACGCCGCGTCATCGAGTTTATTCTATCCGCAGGTGATAAAGTAACCGAGCAAGATACTTCCGCTTATTTAGTCAGTCATTAATAGGAAATACACCATGCTTGTGCCTTATGAAGCGTTACTTTCATTACCTCAAGAAGTACTTCAGCGTATGATAAAAGAATATCTGTTATCGCAACTTGAAGATGGCAGTTTTAGTGACGCAGACGAGCAACAACTAAGTCGCGCAATGGACCAATGTAAGCTAGCGCTAAAAAAAGGCGATTTAGTTGTCGAGTATAGTGAAGATGATGAGTCTATCGCTATTAGACAACGCGAGCATATTTCACGTTCATCTTTCGACTAGCTAGTAATAAAAAACAATGGCTTTACCACAAAATGATCACATTGTTACCCGCGAAGAATTGACCCACGGGTGATGATTACCGTATAACTAGTGACTCGATTTTTCGCGTCCATAACATTACCTAGGCAAATAATATGTCAGCAAAACATCCAATTATTGCTGTAACCGGTTCGTCCGGTGCTGGCACAACTACCACCACTACTGCCTTCATACATATTTTTAGACAGCTGGGTATTAATGCTGCATTCGTTGAAGGTGATAGTTTCCATAATTTCACCCGTGCAGAAATGGAAGTGTTAATTAGAAAATCACAGGCTGAAAATCGAAATCTAAGCTATTTTGGTCCCGAAGCGAATAATTTCAAAAAACTCGAAGAATGTTTCACCAGCTATGGTGATACAGGCAATGGACAAACCCGCAGCTACTTGCACACCTTCGATGAAGCGGTTCCATTTAACCAAATGCCCGGTACATTCACTCAGTGGCGTGATCTACCAGCCAATACCGATATGCTGTATTACGAAGGGCTACACGGTGGCGTGGTAACGGAAGATGCCGATGTCGCTAAACATGTTGATCTTTTGATAGGCATGGTGCCGATTGTCAACTTGGAGTGGATCCAGAAAATTATTCGCGACACAAACGATAGGGGTCATAGTCGTGAAAAAGTAATGGGCTCGATAGTCCGTAGTATGGACGATTACATCAAGCACATGACGCCGCAATTTTCTCGGACACACATTAATTTTCAACGAGTGCCGACCGTAGACACCTCAAATCCCTTTAGCGCAAAAGACATACCTAGCCTAGATGAAAGCTTTTTAGTGATTCGTTTTCGCGGTATTAACAATGTTGATTTTCCTTATTACCTCAACATGATCCAAGGCTCATTTATGTCACGCGTTAATACACTGGTGGTTCCCGGCGGAAAAATGTCATTAGCAATGGAATTAATCTTAACGCCATTAGTTAAAAACTTAATGGATAAACGTCTAGAGTTGCAAAACCTTGATGATATCAAACCTGATTAAGTTTGATTTAAGTCAGAACAATTAAGATAGCGGCATCGTGATTTCAAGCGAAAGAACGGCAGTTGATGTGCTTGAAGTACTAATTCCCCCTTTTTTCTGTTAGCGCATTAAGCACATCAACGAAACCAAACAAAGTCGATGTTCAAGCACACACATCAACTATTATCCCTTCTGATAAACAAGTGAATACACTGACTAGTTGATAATACTCAATGACTCACATTGCTCACTCTAAGCATTACATCAGTGGGATAATTTCTCGATAAGCTTGATTATTCTGATACTGTTTCAAACGTAAAATAAACTCATCGCTGCGCACTATCTCCGGATTATCCTTCAACGCATCAATCGCTTTTTTCTGGGTATCTATCGCCGCAGAAAAATCACCGAGTTCTGCATACGCGGCAGCAAGATTATCCAATACCGTTGGGTCATTCTGGTTATGCTCAAGTAACTTTAACGACATAGATACAGCGCGCGAACCATCGCGATATTGGGCTTCAGGGCACGTAGCTAATATCCACGCAATATTGCCCAATGAAACGGCATCACCCGCAACACTAAACTGTTCCATCGCTTTACCACAATTACGTACTACACCATCACCACCAGCAGAATAAATAAACCCTAAACGAAAATGAGCCCACTTATCACCCTGTGCAACCATTTGCAGATACCATTTCTCAGCTTGCGCTAAATCACGTGGTATTAATTTACCGTCAAAAGCTAGATCAGCTAATGTTTGTTGCGCCTTAATGTGTTGTTGTTGTGCAGCAAGATTAATCCAGCTCAACCCTTGCTTGGTATCTTGAGTAACAAATCGTCCGGAAAGGTTCATTAAACCCAATAAAAATTGTGCATCTGCATTACCCTGTTTGGCTTTAATCTGAATATGAACTAGCTTAGTCGCCGCTTGAGACTCTATAGAGGGCGGAATAACAAACGCTTTTACAGGTGAACTAAGTCCACTTAATACAACAATCCAGACAATAATCCCGATTTGACTCAGTTTTTTCA
Organism: Shewanella sp. SG41-4; assembly: GCF_014164505.1. Lineage (GTDB taxonomy): Bacteria > Pseudomonadota > Gammaproteobacteria > Enterobacterales > Shewanellaceae > Shewanella. The sequence continues at coordinate 40,466 of NZ_JACJFI010000003.1, forward strand.
CGCATACCTCGACAACTATTTATGAAGCTGATTAAATAACATTAGCTAACTCATGGATCCAATACAATAGACAAATGACATTGGTAATAATTCCATCGTAGTGATGATTAAGACAAATTTACAAAAAAAGTCGACTACCATCACAAACGAGATAAATTTAATCTAAAATTTAACAAGTTAATATACACTACGCACACTTCTAAATACGATCTCTATCAAAGTTTTCACCGTTTCAATAGCGTAGAATGCTTAATTAGACATTACTTACTTTCATTTTTAATCAATCGAGGAATATCATATGGCTCTGATTGGTAAGCCAAAGCCTGATCCAACATTAGAATGGTTTCTTTCACATTGTCACATTCATAAGTACCCTGCAAAGAGTACTTTAATTCACGCAGGTGAAGAATCTGATACTTTATATTACATAGTCAAAGGTTCCGTCGCTGTATTGATCAAAGATGAAGAAGGCAAAGAAATGATCCTTTCTTATCTAAATCAAGGCGACTTTATCGGTGAATTAGGATTGTTTGAAGAGCAATCTGAACGTACTGCATGGGTTCGTGCTAAACAAGCATGTGAAATTGCAGAAATTTCTTATAAGAAATTTAAGCAATTGATTCAGGTAAACCCTGAAATCTTAATGAAACTTTCGGCGCAAATGGCCTATCGTTTACAAAGTACTAGCCAGAAAGTAGGCGACTTAGCGTTCCTTGACGTAGCTGGTCGTATTGCACAAACGCTATTACATCTTGCAAAACAACCAGATGCAATGACACACCCTGACGGCATGCAAATTAAAATAACCCGTCAAGAAATTGGTCAAATTGTTGGTTGTTCACGCGAAACCGTTGGTCGTATTTTAAAAATGCTTGAAGAACAAAATTTGATCCAAGCACATGGTAAAACGATCGTAGTTTACGGTACGCGCTAGATAACTAGGGCTAACAACTAATCAAGCAAAATGTTTATACCTTAAATCGTATAGGTTTCAGCTTGATTTAAGCCAAGATACTTAAAGTGGTGTTCATACTCTGAACGCCACTTTTTTATTTTGGAGCGCCCATGAATAGCTTGTTCTTTACAGCGATAAGCAGCTTAATGGCCATCACCATTAATCAACAAGATATTCCCGCAAAAGAATTCCCTCTGGATCATGACAATGTCCAAAAATTGGTATCTTCTGGTAATATACGTTCATTAGACGATTACTTAACTTGGCTGGCGCAGTATTGTGATGGCCACCTAATCGACGCTCAACTTTATCAACAACAAGATAAGTGGCGCTATGATTTACAATTTAAACTCAAACAAGGGCATGTTGTTAATCTGCAATTAGACGCAGCTAACGGTATGCAAGATTCATTGACTCAATTACCGAGCGAATGTACTAAACATGAAACTGTTACTCGTTGAAGATAACCCTTTACTCGTTGCCGAGCTTGAAAAACAACTCAAGCAAGCTGGTTATATTACGGATGTCACAGACAAAGCTATTGAAGCCGATTATTTGATGAAAGAAACTGATTATGACTGCGTCATTTTAGATATCGGTTTACCTGATGGCAATGGCTTATCATTAGTTACCCAATGGCGTGAACGTGGCATCAGTACCCCTGTCATTATGCTAACGGCCCGCAGTCAGTGGCACGAAAAGGTTGAAGGGTTTAATGCCGGTGCTGATGATTACTTAGGTAAACCATTTCATGCGCAAGAGCTACTCGCACGTATTCAGGCACTCATTCATCGAGCCCATGGACGAGTTAACTCTTCGTCCAAGCAACTATGCTATGCCGGGGTTAATTTAGACGAAAATGAGCAAAAGGTAACGGTTGGCGATCAAGTATACGAGCTGACGTCGATGGAGTTTAGATTACTGAAAATTTTCTTAATGTCACCAAAAAAACTTATTTCTAAGCAGCAACTTACTGACAAGCTTTATCAATTTGATGATGAGAAAGAAAGTAACGTCGTTGAAGTTTACGTAACTCATTTACGTAAAAAACTCGGTAAAACAGCTATCGAAACTCGGCGTGGTCAGGGTTATATCTTCCATGGCATTATTGAATGATCTCGATTCGGTTTAAATTAAGCCTATGGCTCAGTGGTTTAATCATTATTGCCACACTAATAGGCTTATTTCTGTTTGAGTCGATGTTGAGAGATGCCTTTCATGACTCCATTATTAATCGTCTTGAAGAAGATTTAGAACACATCATTATCGCCACAAGGCTTGATGATGGTGAACTTGTTATCGACCAAAGCCAATTATCCAGTTTTTACCAACCTGCCTATTCCGGGCGCTATTTTCAATTAAATTTGCCGGACCGTACTATTCGCTCCCGTTCATTGTGGGATGCGGAATTACAGATTGAACAGCTACAAGCTCAGCAAAAACGAGTTTGGCAAGCTAAAGGTCCAAAAAACAATGATATGCAGCTATTATCTATTGGTATCGGCGCGCCAAATAGCGAAAATACAGCAACATTAACTGTCGCCCAAGATCTCAGTATTGGACGGCGTGTTTTTAGCGAAGTGTTTGGGGCTAAACTAGCAATCAATATCGGCATGCTACTGGCGATGATCGCAGGAATCTTTATTATTTTACGCCAATCGTTTAAACCAGTGAATCAAATCCAAGGGGCACTGGCTAAATTGCGCGAAGGTGAAATAGCATCATTAGCCATTTCACAAATTCCAGCGGAGATCCGCCCTCTTGCCGAAACCTATAATGAGCTATTAGACTATACAGCCAAGCAAATTGAACGTAGTCGCAATAATCTAGGTAATCTAAGCCATGGCTTAAAAACCCCATTAGCCGTAATGCAGCAACAAGTTGAAGCGCTTGGCATCACCCATCCTGATGCCGCAATAGCAATGCAACAGCAATTAGATTTAGTTCATAAAATGATTGAACGTAAATTGGCTGCAGCACGGATAACTGGAGACATGTTACCCGCAGCTCAACTATCCGTGCCTAAAGATTTCGATAGCTTAATTCAAACGCTACATAAAGTGCATCATCAGCGGGATATCGATTGCAACATTATTAATCCGCAACATATTGGTCGCATTCCAATACATCGAGAAGATGGTATGGAGCTGTTTGGCAACCTGCTCGATAATGCCTTTAAATGGGCAAGTTTACAGGTTAAGGTCAGCATCGAAGAATTGCCTTCTGGAGAGATATTCATCCAAATAGAAGACGATGGCAGCGGCGTAAAACAAGAGCAAATCGCATTATTAACATCTCGAGGCACTAGACTAGATGAAGCGACAATGGGCCACGGATTGGGCTTATCGATTGTTAAAGAGATTTGCGACCAATATGGTTTTGTATTGCAATTTAGTCGTAGTAAGGCTTTGCATGGTCTTAATGTCAGTATTTTGATGAGCAACTAAACATTTTTACCAAACGAACCTGACTCGGAATAAGAGATGAGAATGCTGTCTAAAAAATTAGCAAAGGTGAAGTGTTGAAAATGATACGTTTAGTCATAAAAAAGACCTAATTGATTGATCAATTAGGTCTTTTTTGTCCATGCATTAACGTTACATCATTGCATTGGTACTTTCAAAAATTTTGTCGGCAGATGCCGCAACAAAGCCAGTATAGAGCTGACCATTGTCCATCGGATAACGACGGGCAAATTCATAGAAACAACTTGGAATTTCCACATCACCATCGGTAAAGTTCACCACCACTTTATCGGCCATGGTAGAAGACTGTTCTAACAAGACTTCAGGCGACCCTTTAATTTCACCGCCAGAGCTATTTAATACAAACCCAGCCTGCTTTAAAGCTTGGTTTACATCTTCAATACGCTCAAAATCAGGCAAATCGTTAATGGAAACCGTAAAGTGATTGGCTCGGTAACCTAACGCAGCAACCCAAGCAGCATATTCACTTTCAGCAAGTAAAGCTTGGTAAGTTGCTTTGTCCAAATCCCAATGACGACCAGAATAAATGAAATTATCAGCAGTGGTTGCCGCTTCATCAACCTGATCGATTAAACCATGGATGCTCTTTTGCAACTCAGGGCTAAATTCTTCAACTAACAACTCAGAGATAAACACCTTTGGCTGTTTTGGATCCGGATGTTCAAAGTGCTTAGCTATCAGCTTTTTCTGCTCAAACTTATAATCACCACTGTCGACATAACCGATAGAGGTGAAATGTTTGGCCAATACGCTTAAATTTACTTTAGCGATATTAAAAGTACGCAAAGCGATATGGTCATTGATGATTGGCGCGCCATGGCCTAATAGCTGATGAATTTTCGCCGCTGAAGGCGTCATCTTAATGTAGTCTTGCCATAAGGCAGTAAATAAAGCATTAACGTCAGTATGCATGGTTAAATCCTTCTAAAATAAGGCTGGTGAACAAAGTCACCAGCACGGATCATGCGATGAATTTATCAGTTAAATTGATAAACCAGGGCTTAAAGTAGCAGGTAAGCTTACTGAATCGGCTTCCATTGAAGCGACAGGGTAAGCACAGTAATCAGCAGCATAAAATGCACTTGCACGATGATTGCCTGATGCACCAACGCCACCAAACGGAGCAGCACCTGATGCGCCAGTAATCTGCTTATTCCAATTAACAATACCAGCACGAATGCGCGCCAAAAAGTAATCGTAATCTTCACGGCTATCCGCTAATAAACCGGCTGATAAACCATAACGAGTCGCATTGGCTAAATGAATCGCTTGGTCAAAATCGCTGTAGCGAACTAATTGCAACAATGGACCAAAATATTCTTCATCAGGTAACTCAGTGACTTTAGTCACTTCAATTAAGCCTGGAGTGACTAAACCAGTACCAGCTTCCACTTGCACTAACTCAACTAATGAAACACCACCCAATGACTGAAGTGTTGCTTGTGCGGCAACCATGCCACGAGCAGCGGTTTCAGAAATCATCGAGCCCATAAAAGGTTGTGGTTGCATGTTCCAAGCACCTACTTTTATTTGCTTAATCGCTTTTACTAGCTCTGTGATTAACGCATCCCCTTGTGCACCCTCTTCAATATATAAACGACGAGCACAAGTACAACGTTGACCAGATGAAATATAAGCCGACTGAATAATGTCATGTACTGCTGCTTTGGTATCGGTTACACCTTTAACGATAAGCGGATTATTGCCGCCCATTTCTAAAGCTAAAATTTTACCTGGGAGGCCAGCATATTGTTCATGTAAAATATGCCCAGTACGTGAACTACCGGTAAAGAATAAACCGTCAATTTGCGGATGTGATGCTAATGCTTTACCGGTTTCAACTTCACCTTGCACTAAGTTAACAACACCTTGTGGTAAACCTGCTTTGTCCCAACACTTCAACATTAACTCAGCCACTTTAGGCGTTAATTCTGATGGTTTAAACACCACTGTGTTACCAGCCAATAATGCCGGCACTATGTGACCGTTTGGCAAATGCCCAGGGAAATTATAAGGGCCAAATACCGCTACCACACCATGAGGTTTGTGACGTAATACGGCACGTCCTGCTGGTAAATCGTTAGTTTCAGTACCAGTACGTTTATCATGGGCTTTTGCTGACAATGCGATCTTGCCAATCATTGCACCCACTTCAGTAGCGGTTTCCCACTGTGGCTTACCGGTTTCTTGGGCGATGGTTTCAGCTATCTCGGCTTTATTAGCTTCTAGTTGTGAGCGATAAGCTTCAACAATGGTTAAACGGGCTTCATAACCCAACATAAACCAATCAAACTGCGCCGCACGAGCGGCGTCAACTGCAGCATTAACTTGAGTGGCTGTTGCAGTGTTACCTTGCCAAATTACGTCACCATTAGCAGGGTTTTTTGAGTTAATTTCATGACCTTCGCCAGCTAACCATTGACCTTGAATATATTGTGTCATTTCTTGCTCCTACATTGCTAAAACACGAATTTGCTCGCCTTCGCTAACCATAAGACCGGCAGCGATTTCAGGACTGAGCACAACATTATCGTGTTCATCAGAGACCAACAATTTAGCAGCTGATGCACGATAATCAGCTAGCAATGTGTTGGAAATAATAAAATGGTGATCGGCATGTGGCATCTTGCCAACTGAAACCGTTAATAAACGGCTCTTTTTCACTGAACGGATCTCAGCTAGCGCACATTCAACTGTTGGGCCACCATCAAAAATATCGATATAATTACGGAACTTAAAACCTTCGGCTTGTAATAAACGCAATGCCGGCTTAGTGTTTTTATGTACTTCACCAATCACTTTTTGCGCTTTTTTAGGCAACATACAGACATAAACTGGGTTGCGCGGCATCATTTCGGCCATAAAGGCTTTTTTGCCTAAACCAGACAAGTAGTCTGCCTCAACAAAATCGATACCTAAGAAGTGATGCTGTAGCCACTCATAAAATGGTGAGTCACCTTGCTCATCACTCACACCACGCATTTCGGCAATAACTGTATCGCCAAAGCGCTCAGGATGCTGTGCTAATAATAAAAAGCGCGAGCGTGATAACATGCGACCGTTATTGCCTTTGCGATACCCGTCTTTTAAAAACAAGGTACACACTTCCGCAGCACCAGTGTAGTCGTGGCATAATGTGAGGGTTTCAACTTCATTGCGAACAGAAATTTGCTGAGAATGATAGACCTCAGTACCTAAACGGTAATGATAAAAAGCATCTTGCATGCCGACAGCAGCTTCAATACCACAAGTGCCGACAACTTCATTGGTCTTTGTATCTTCAAGCACCATTAAATAACCTTCGTCAAAAGGTTTATCAATTTGCTTAGTAAAAGATGCCTCTGCCCTAGCAATCTTCGAACGCAGTAACTCTTCGTTAACTGGTAAAGATGTAAAACCGTGGCCTGACTCAACTGCGATACCATAAAGTGCATCGTAATCACTTGCACGGATAGGACGTATGATTAACATCTTAATCTCCTCATTGCGCCATAAGCGAACCGCGCTGAAATATATTTCAGCGCGCATTCACTCAGTTGGCGTACCCAAACAAATAAGTGCAAGCTAGGCTCGCACTGATATGTTAATTAACCAGCAACCACTTTTGCTACTGCGCGTTCAAAACGCAATAAGCCTTCTGCTATGTCAGCTTCTGGGATAACCAATGAAGGAGCAAAACGCACAACGTTTGCACCGGCCATCAAACTCATAAGGCCTTCAGCTACAGAAGCAACCAAGAAATCACGGCTACGACCTTCATATTGTTCATTTAATACAGCACCGATTAACAAGCCTTTACCGCGTACTTCACTAAATACGTTGTATTTGGCGTTAATGGCCGCCAAACCATCACGGAATAGCTGTTCGCGATGTTTAACTCCGTCCAACACTTCTTTGGTATTAACCACGTCCATTACCGCATTACCTACGGCACAAGCCAGTGGGTTACCGCCATAGGTAGAACCATGAGTACCAATTTTTAAGTGAGCAGCAATTTTTGCGGTGGTTAGCATTGCAGCAATAGGGAAGCCACCGCCAAGTGCTTTGGCACTGGTTAAAATATCTGGCACGATATCAGTACCCATGTAAGCAAATAACTCACCAGTACGGCCTACGCCTGTTTGTACTTCATCAAAAATCACTAATGCGTCGTGCTTATCTGCTAAACGACGTACTGCTTTTAAGAACTCAGGATCACCATTGATAATCCCACCTTCACCTTGAAGAGGTTCAAGCATAATGGCACAAGTCTTGTCAGAAATGACCGCTTCAAGTGCAGCGATATCATTAAATGGCACGTGGGTAATACTTTGTGGCTTAGGACCAAAACCGTCTGAATAAGCAGCTTGTCCGCCAACCGTTACCGTAAAGAATGTGCGGCCGTGGAATGCTTTATCGAATGCGATGATTTGATCTTTATCTGCGCCATGGTTATCTAATGCATAACGACGGGCTAATTTTAATGCTGCTTCATTGGCTTCAGCACCTGAGTTAGCAAAATAGACGCGCTCAGCAAACGTGGCATTAACTAACTTTGTCGCTAATTCAAGCGCTGGCTCGTTGGTCATTACGTTTGATAAATGCCATAATTTTTCGCCCTGTTCTTTTAATGCTGACACTAAAGCTGGGTGACAATGACCTAAACAATTTACTGCAATACCACCGGCAAAATCGATGAATTCATTACCTTCTTGATCCCATACTCGGCTACCCGCTCCGCGAACAGGAATAACAGCGGCAGGCGCATAATTAGGCACCATAACTTCATCGAATTGGGCACGGGTTAGATTCATTTCTACACTCATTGCATTTCATCCTTCAGGTTGTAAGCGGCTTGAAAGCCGCTGTTTCCGCTGTCTGCTTTATATTCTGTAAGTGCATTAGCGGAAGTTTGTGTTATTTATGCGACATTATTAGCGAAATTGTGATCAAAATACCAGTTCAGTACAATTAACTTCTTTAGGCCTTATTGGCATTCTGCATAAAGATTGATAAATATGACTAAACAAAGCGTTTATAGGGGGGTAAGGAAGCATAAATAGTCATAAAAAAACTTATTAGACTCGAATTTGTGTAGCTATTCATCAAAAGTGAATAATTACACAGATTTAACATTTACACTTTTGATCCAAAAAGGCTATTTAAAGCAAATCAAGCTTGCGAAAATTTTGCCCTTTAAGCCGAATTAACTCTTGCTCTGAAAACTGATAATAATCAAACATAATGCGTTTTTCTTGTGGATCTATTTGTTGTTGTTCTTCTAACAAAAGCACTTTGGCATAACAACTCGCTTTAGCCACAATGGCGGCATCGACAGACAACTCTGTAAAATGGTAATCGTGATCGAGCTCTTTTAACACTTGTGTAATCGGTGAGTCATCAAATTTAAGTAAACTCAACAATTGCCAATTTAATCGATGACTATGGAGTAATACTTGCTCCAATACTGCTTCTGCAGGAAATTCTGTTGCCATAATAGCATCGTAGACTTGTTTTTCTCGACTATGGCTTGCCTCTCGTAACCAAGTCCCCCAAGTGTTATCAAATATTCTTCCACTTTGGCTCAGAATAATTGAGGTAGAATATTGGTACATTAACGCACAGCTATAAGCCAAGCTAGGCTCTTTATTATATAACTCTGCTAAAGTTTGCGCCGCAATGGCACTTACTATGCTGTAACGCCAAAGCTTGCGGGTTATCCATAATAAATTAGCGTTGCCTGAAGGTAACAAGTTACGTAAACAAAAATAAGGGACCAGCAAACGTAAATTTTCAATACCTATATAGTTAAGTACCAACTTAATATCGGTCACTTGAACATCACCATGCTTTGGCCTACGGTGACGAGAAGCTGGACTATTAATTAAATTGATTAAATCTCGTGATAGCCAGCTAATACTTTCGATAATCGGTCGAAGGCGATTAATGTTCAGGTCTGGGTGTAATAATAGGTCAAGCAGTAAAATTTGATTTTCACAAATAGCCGATGCTTCTAATATCGTTTGAGGATTAGCTAATTGATGTTCTATCGCATTATTAACTGTATTGGTTAACAGTGAAGACACCTCAAAATACACACTTTTCTCTTGTGCTTGTTTCTCAAGACGCACTTTTAATGCTTTGCGCTCAATATCAAGTTTATTGGCGCTTTCTTCTAACTCCACGTTCAACTCATCAGGCATAGCATTGGCTTTATGCTTACCCACAATAAGTTGTTTATAAAGTCGGCGCTCAATCTCAATGACTTTTCCGGGCCGAACTCCACCTGCTATTGATATTGACACTCACATTGCCTTTTGCTGTTTTCATCACTTAATCATAAAAATTAAGGCTTCTCAAAGGAAGCCTTAATAGATATTTATTTGTTTTCTTGAACTCAGAGCCGATTACTTCAACTCTTGTTCAAACAGCTTATAAATACGACGATACTGGTCTAACCAACTCGAAGGCTGCTTAAATCCATGCGGCTCGACAGGATAAATTGCGGTTTCAAACATTGGTTTTTCTAATTCAATCAGGCGTTGCACCATGCGCACACTGTCTTGGAAAAACACGTTGTCATCTAATACACCGCTCATGATCAATAGCGGTTTCTGCAAACCCTGGGCATGTTCTATCGGTGAGCTACGCTCATAAGCGATAGGATCAACGTCAGGCGTATTTAAAATATTCGAAGTATAAGGTGCATTATAATGAGCCCAATCCGCTACAGGGCGCAATGCAGCCCCTGCTTGGAATAGCTCAGGTTCATTAAACAATGCCATAAATGTGAGGAAACCACCGTATGACCCACCATAAGTTCCTACACGTTGTGTATTCACGTTAGCATTACTTGCCATCCATGCTACACCGTCTTTTAAATCTTCAACTTCAGGATGACCCATATTACGATAAACAGACGTACGCCAATCACGTCCATAGCCTTTCGAGCCACGATAATCCATGTCCATTACCACGTAACCTTGTTGTGTGAGTAAGTTATTGAACATAAATTTATGTAAGTAACCCGAAAATCCGTAATGCGCATTTTGTAAATAACCCGCACCATGGTTAAACATCACTGCTGGATATTTGTCAGCTTGCTTAGCATCGTATCCTTGAGGCAAATAAACCCGCGCATAAATGTTTCCCGCACCATGGCTTGAAGGAACTGTCACTATCTGCGGTGTTTGCCAAGGATATTGTTTAAATTCTGTGCTGGTATAATGTGTTAATTGGCTTATGTCGCCGCCAATAGGTTGGATGTATAATTCATCAGGTTGCACTGCTGATGAAGCGGTTAATAACAATGATTGTCCATCAGGGCTTAAACTGTAATCTAATGTGCCTAGCCACTGGGTCAATTGCTCTGATTTACCACTGGCAATCTCAACACGGTAAACATTATAGCTACCTGGGTGGTCTTTATTGGCACGATAATAAAGATGTTTTGCATCGGGTGATAACGTCACATTATCAACCACAAACTTGCCATTGGTTAATGCCGATACCTTACCTGCTGCGGTTTTAGTATATAACTGTGAAAAACCTGATTCTTCAGATAAGTAGTACATGCTATCTGTACCTGGTATCCAGCCAAATTGATTAAAATTATAATTTACCCAAGCATCATCATGTAATCGGTGTTCGGTTATCAGCTTACCTTTTTGAAGATCAACACTGGCTATCCAGCGATCTTTGTTGTCAACGGCTTCGAGCATCACCAATAATTTATCGTCAGACTCATGCCACTGAATAGCGCTCTGACTCCATTCCCAATCTTGCATTAACTGGACTAAACGTGGGGCTTTTTCACTTTTATAGATTTTACCTTTCGCTTGAGCATTTTCAGATTTAACGCTCGCCAGTACATCCTCATCAAAACCCGTTAAGCCTTCAATGGTGATGTCTTTTTTACTGTGGTCAACAAGGTCGAGTAACACTAAACGTTGACCTGGAAAGACATCTTCGGCAACCCGAGAGCGGGCTGGTACAGGATCGACATCACCCTCTTGGCCCAAATAATTCGGCATAATGTCGTGTTCAGCACGCCAATCATAATTTTTATCCGTTAAGGCCAATATTACGTAACGTCCATCTGGCGACAAACTAATTTCTGATACCACTTCAGCGTCACCTAAATACCAAGGTTTAGCAGAAAAAGTGGGATCGGCTTTAGCCAATGAATCGCGGTATTGATCACGCGTCAGGCTGTTATCATGTTCCATGGCAACGTATTGAATTAATCTATGCTGTTGCTTAGCTATAAAACTACTTGGCTCTTGCGTCGCTTTTGGTTCGTTTTCCATTTGGATCGCGGCAATTTGTTCCACTAACCCGCTAGACTGGTGTACACGAAAAATATTATTACCTTGCCAGAATGCAAGGTCGCCACCATTTAAAAAACGTACTCCATTAATTGCATCGTTTTGACGGGTAAGTTGCTTTATTTCACCGTTTGATAAATCTTTTACAAATACGTTACCTTGATAAATATAGGCTTTTTGAGTCTTTGCCTGATCGAAGACACCATTACGTTGATCGGCAAGGTGTAGCTGATTGAGTGCTAGTTTGTTCGCCTCTATCTGTCCAACAGCTTGTTGATAAAAATCACGGACCGGAGATTGATGTGCTTGGCGACTGAAATATACCGATTGACTGTCATCACTCCAGTAAGCTCCTTGAGCAAGTATTCCCATCCAATCTGGATTAGCCATAATTTGATTAAGCGTCAAGGGTTGCAGGGCTTTTGGAGGTTGCGCTAATGGCACTGTCAATGTTGTTGCATTTGGCGTTGCGATAACCATTGTATCGTCAGGTTTGGCCGTGGCAGCACAGCCACTTATCATTGCCAAAGAAAGTGCGCTAACCGCAAAGTTTCGCATAAAGCTTGTCATGGTTATCCCTTTTATTATTTTAAGCGCCTATTTATAGCATAAATAGGCGCGAGAATTTAGCCAGGTTAGTTGCAGAAGTTGTAACAGAATACGTGATAATGAACCCGATGATATAAGCTCAATAACACCTTATAAATGTAAAAAGTTATCTAAAAGTTCATGGCCTTGCTGAGTCAAGATAGATTCAGGATGAAACTGAACACTGTAAATACGTAACGAATCATTGCTCATAGCCATAATTTCACGCCCATATGTTGGATCATCAAACCACGCATCCAGACTAAAACCATCAGGTACATGGTTAATCAACAATGAATGATAGCGTGTGACTTGCAGAGGTAATGCTAATTTAGAAAATAATCCCTGTTGATTATGTTGAATCAAACTGGTTTTACCGTGCATAACACGTTTGGCACGCACAATATCAACGCCAAACACCTGTGCGATAGCTTGATGCCCTAAACACACACCAAGAATAGGAATTTTACCGGCAAAATGTTTAATCACTGCAAGTGAAATACCTGCTTCATTAGGAGTGCATGGACCAGGAGAAATAATCAAGTGTGTGGGCGCTAAGGCTTCAATTTGTTCAATGCTGATTTCATCATTACGTTTAACCAGTATCTCTTGCCCAAGTGCTTGGAAGTACTGAACTAAGTTAAACGTAAAAGAATCATAATTATCAATCATCAACAACATTATCGGATCCATTTGCGCTATATACGTTTGTAGCGCATCAATTTTAGCTTAAAAAAAACCAGCCTTGCGACTGGTTTTATGTAATGGCAACTAATTGTTACTTCACCACAGTTAAATGGTTTTTACGTTTAGTTTTATCATCAGGCTTTGTCGATTTAGACGATGATGGCAATGTCGAAGTATCATCAACAGATTTCATTGATGGCGGTACGGATAATAACTCATCATGTTCGCCTTCGATCATATATGCATCTTCCATATCAAACACCGTGCCAGCACCGTTTTCACGAGCGTAAATGGCCACGATCGATGCCATAGGCAAATACACATTTTGTGGTACACCACCAAAACGCGCATTAAACTCTACTGCATCATTAGACATGTGAAGATTAGCCACCGCTCCGGTTGCAATATTCAAGACGATTTGACCGTCTTTGACAAATTGCTGCGGAACCTGAGTACCGTTAACAAATGCATCCACGACTACGTGTGGCGTCAAATGGTTATCCATCAACCACTCATAGTAAGCACGCAACAAATATGGACGATTAGCTGTTATTGGTTTCATTACATGCCCATGCGCATTTCGCGCTCAGCCTCAGTTAACGATGCCTTAAATGATTCACGTTCAAAAATACGTGTCATGTATGCACTGATATCTTTCGATGTACGCGGATCTAAGTGAATGCCTAATACAGGTAGACGCCATAATAATGGGCCTAAGTAGCAATCAGATAAACCAAACTCTTCGCTCATGAAGTATGGCATTTCAGCAAATACTGGCGCTAAAGCAATTAAGCTTTCCATTAACTCTTTACGCGCTGCATCAGCCTTTTCACCTTTACGGATACGCTCTACAAGCGCATACCAATCGGTGTCGATTCTGTGCATCATTAAACGGCTTTGGCCGCGAGATACCGGATATACAGGCATTAATGGAGGATGTGGAAAACGCTCATCCAAATATTCCATAATAATGCGTGACTCGTACAACACTAGTTCACGGTCAACTAAAGTCGGTACAGAGTTGTATGGATTTACTTCAAGTAAATCTTCAGGCATTTCACTAGGGTCAACCTGTAAAACATCAACGGTAACCCCTTTTTCAGCCAATACGATACGTACTTGGTGACTATATAAATCATCGGCACCAGAAAAAAGTGTCATGATAGAGCGCTTGTTGGCAGCAACAGCCATTGATACCCTCCAGAATCTAGAAAAAACAAAACAAACGAGGGGCTAAGCCCCCCGTTTACAAAATGCGGATAATGTATATTAACCGTTATTGATGGCTAGTGCACATCTTTCCAGTATTCTTTCTTCAACAAATACGCAATGATGAAGAAAATAAACAGGAATCCAAGTACCCACCAACCTAAAGCTTCTCGCTCTAACTGAACTGGTTCGGCAGAATAAACTAAGAAGCCCGTGATATCACGAACGACTTGGTCGTATTCTTCTGCCGTCAATTTGCCACCCGTGGTAACAATATTACCATCTTTATCTTTTACAAGAGATACATTACCAGCTTCATCTTTCGTAACAGTAGCAAGACCTTGTAAGTCTTGTAATACGTGTGGCATACCCACTGCAGGGAACACTATATTGTTCACACCAAATGGACGAGTCTCATCTGCGTAGAAACCTTTTAGGTATGAAAACACCCAATCAGCACCACGAACACGAGCAACCAACGTTAAATCAGGAGGCGCAGCACCAAACCATTTAGCGGCATCTGGAGTAGGAATAGCGTTTTCCATTAAATCACCGATTTTTGCACCGGTGAACATGTACTTGTTACGCATATCATCGTTAGAGATGCCTAAATCAGTTGCAACACGCTCATAGCGTTGGTATTGAGTGCTGTGACAACCAGAGCAGTAGTGTTGGAATGAATCCAAACCACGCTCTAATGACGCTTTATCATGTAAGTCAACGTTAGCACTTTCTAAGTGAACACTATGTCCACTAGCGGCCATTGCGAGAGATGGCAGCAATGTAACTAATGCAATAAATAACTTTTTCATTAGTGTGTCACCCTCGTTGGGACTTCTTTTGTTTTCTCATTCTTACTGTAAACCCATAAGGCTACAAAGAAAGCAAAGTAAGTGAAAGTGAATACACGTGCCGCAATAGTTAACTCAGGAGTTGCAGGAACAACACCTAAATAACCTAAAATAATGAACGACACAGTAAATTGTGCAATGTTGATCTTGTGGATCATGCTGCGATAGCGAATAGACTTCACTTTACAACGGTCAAGCCAAGGCAGAATAAATAACACTGCAATAGACAGACCCATACCAATAACGCCCACCAATTTATCAGGGATAGCACGTAAAATGGCATAGAAAGGTGTGAAGTACCAAACTGGCGCAATGTGTTCAGGTGTTTTCATTGGATTAGCCGCTTCAAAGTTTGGCTTTTCAAGGAAATATCCACCGCCTTCAGGCATGAAGAACAACACATAACAGAACACGATTAAGAACCCAGCCACACCCATAATATCTTTTACAGTGTAGTAAGGGTGGAAAGGAATACCATCGATAGGCCATCCGTCCTCATCTTTGTTCTTTTTAATCTCAACACCATCAGGGTTATTTGAGCCCACTTCATGCAAGGCGATTAGGTGTAAGAACACCAACACAACCAATACAAGTGGCAGCGCAATAACGTGCAGTGCGAAGAAACGGTTTAGTGTTGCACCAGAAATAACGTAATCACCACGGATCCACAATGTGAGGTCATCACCAATAATAGGTATGGCACCAAACAAAGAGATAATTACCTGCGCACCCCAGTAAGACATTTGTCCCCAAGGCAGTAAGTAACCCATGAATGCTTCAGCCATCAGCACAAGGAATATCAACATACCAAACAGCCATAATAGCTCTCTTGGTTTTTGATAAGAACCGTAAATTAACCCACGGAACATGTGCATATAGATGACAAAGAAAAATGCCGATGCACCAGTAGAGTGCATATAACGTAGCAACCAACCGTAGTCAACATCACGCATGATGTATTCAACAGAAGCAAACGCGCCTTCTGCTGTCGGTACGTAATTCATGGTTAACCAAATACCAGTCAGTAATTGGTTAACTAAAACTAATAGCGCTAATGAACCAAAGAAATACCAAAAGTTAAAGTTCTTTGGTGTCGCATACTGACCCACATGACGGTTATATGTAGCTGTCATAGGGATGCGAGCATCAATCCAATCAATAATATTCTTAACCATTACGCCGCTCCTGTATCTACACCGATGATAACGTTAGCATCATCAACATATTTGTGCGGTGGTATCACTAAGTTTAATGGTGCTGGAACACCCTGGAATACACGACCAGCCATGTCAAATTTGGAACCATGACAAGGACAGAAGAAACCAGAAGTTACACCTTCAACCTGCTCACCGAATGAATCAGGTAGATAAGTTGGTGAACAACCTAAGTGAGTACAGATACCGACTGCAATAAAGAATTCAGGCTTAATAGAACGTGCAGGGTTAGTTGCATATTCTGGTTGCTGCATTTCTTCTGAAGCAGGATCGCGTAATTTGCTGTCTAATGTTTTAAGATTATTTAGCACAGCTTCTGTACGACGAACGACCCAAACCGGTTTTCCGCGCCATTCGACACGAATTAACTGACCTGGTTCTACTTTACTAATATTTACTTCGACCGGCGCACCTGCAGCTTTCGCTTTGGCGCTCGGATTCCATGACTTGATGAAAGGAACCGCTACAGCGACGGCACCAGCACCACCTACTACGGCGGTTGCGGCTGTCAGGAATCTGCGACGTCCGGTATCGACTGGCGCATTGCTCATCCACTTATCTCCCAGAGGGTGTTGGAATTTTTATATTTCAATACTTTAGCGACCAAAAATGGTGAAACGCTAAAATCATAGTTTGAGGCGGTGCTCATTATAGCGAAAAATTAGAACCAGATCATAGTGAAAACACACATCTATGATGAGGATATTAACATTTTTTTCAAAAACGCTTACAAATCAACCAATATATAACAATTAGTAGTCACTTAATTAGCAATGAAAAGCTTGATAAATGCATTTAAAACAATTAATTATTAAGGATAAATAATAAAATTCATCAAAAATATCCATTGCTGTGATTTGCGACCGCTTTTAGGGAAACTGAATTCGTAGCAAAAACACTATCTTACAGACACAAAAAAGCTCGGTAAAAACCGAGCTTTTTAATGCAAAAACATACGCGGGTATTATTTACCGTTTGATGACTTCATGTACTTAAAGAAATCACCTTCTGGCTCTAACACCATAATGTCATTTTTACCGGCAAAACTGTCTTTGTACGCTTCTAAGCTACGTAAAAAACTATAAAACTCAGCATCTTTACTATAGGTATCAGCATAAATCTTTGCCGCTAATGCATCACCTTCACCACGAATGGTAAGGGCTTTACGTTCAGCTTCAGCAATCTTTACTGTCACATTGGCATCAATAGTCGCACGGATAATTTCAGCTTGCTCTTTACCTTGCGCACGGTGCTCTTTCGCCACAGCTTGACGTTCAGCACGCATACGTTGGTAAATACTAGTACTGACATTAGCAGGTAAGTTAATTTGCTTTACACGCACATCAACTACTTCAATACCAAGATTCTCAGCACTTTCAGAAGCATTTTCTAATGCGTCGGTTTGCAATTCATCACGCTTACCTGAAACAATTTCCTTGATTGTGCGGCGACCAAATTCAGTACGTAAATCGTTGCTGATTTTGGCTTGTAATAAGCTTTCTGCATTGGCTTTAATGCCGCCATTAGTAGAAAGATAGTACTTTTCAAAATCACGAATACGCCACTTAACATAAGAATCGACCATTAAGTCTTTCTTTTCAGAAGTTACAAAACGATCTGCAGCACCGTCCAATGTCTGGATACGCGAATCCAAATAGCGTACTTTATCTACCAAAGGCAATTTAAAGTGAAGGCCTGGTGTGAAAACGGTTGTTACGCCATCTTCTTTAAGCACTTTACCGAAACGTGCAACAATCGCGCGTTCACCTTCGCTTACCACCATTAAAGAGGAAAAGCTCACCCCTAAAATGATCACAAGAATGATCAGAGCTAATCTACCCATTGTTAGTTCCTCCCTTGGCGAACACGATCTTCGCGGCTGAGACGACCATCAGTCTGCATGCTAGTAATAGGCGTATCAACACCACTACTAGAAACAGAATTGATGTGACGTTCTACCTCAGGTACGACTTGATTGCGCAGACTCTTAGAAGAATCCATCAGCTTATCTAAGGGTAAATACATCAGATTACCGCTATTCTTTGTGTCGATAAGTACTTTATTAGTGTCAGCCAACACAGATTGCATCGCATCTATGTATAAACGATTTCTGGTTACACCTGGAGCAGCTTGATATTCAGGTAATAACTTCTCAAATCGAGCGACTTTACCTCTAGCTTCAAGAACTTCACGCTCTTTGTAAGCACTAGCTTGTTGTGCCATACGTTCGACTGTACCACGCGCTTTGGGTTCGATTTCACGAGCATAAGCTTCAGCTTCGCGAATAAAGCGTTGTTCATCTTCCTGAGCAGAGATAGCATCATCAAATGCATCTTTTACTTCTTCTGGAGGACGAGCGGGTAAAAAGTTAACATCACGAATTTTCAAGCCTAATTTGTACGGCTCAATAATACGTTCTAACTCAGTCCAAGTATCACGACGAATAGCATCACGCCCAGTGGTTAAAATGTCATCCATACGATTATGACCAATGACATAACGTAACGCACTATCAGTCGCTTCACGTAAACTCGAATTGGCATCAACAGCACTGAACAAGTATGAATATGCATCTGATACGCTGTATTGAACCACAAGTTCAACATTCACGATATTTTCATCAGATGTCAGCATTCTGCCAGATGCAGGAATCGAGCGGAAAGTTTCCACATCAACCATTGTTACATCGTCAATAAAAGTGGCTTTCCAATGCAAACCGGAACTCACTTCACCGATGTGCTGACCAAAACGGAGTAACACTCCACGCTCAGCTTCTTTGACCGTATATAAGCCAGACAATGCCCAAATAATTAAGGCAATCACAGCAATTACAATCAGTAACGATGAATTAAATGGCTGACCAGTAGCGCTACCGCCTCCCTTGCCACCAAAGCGTTTTGATAGGTTACGAAATACTTCGTCAAGATCTGGTGGCCCTTTATCGTTACCACCTTTATTTCCCCAAGGGTCTTTGTTCCCCTTGTTACCGGGCTCATTCCAAGCCATTTAGCACTCCATAATTGGATGAAATAAATGAGATTAACAAGTGGCGTCTACTTCTGAAGGTTCAAAAATAAATGCCTCTAATTCCCCTTGACTCTGTTTAGCTAATCGGCGCCAATTGGCGTCCGATAAACGAACAGATAAAATACAGTTCCCCAGATCGTCATACTCTTTCTGCTGTATTGCATCCAGTCGATAAAACTGGCCAAGATAATGTCCTGCTGATGCAGGTATTTTCAATGTAAGCTCACAAATCACTTCACCGATTAACTCGGTTATCGCTTTCAGCAGCAAATCAAATCCAATGCGTTTTTGCGCAGAGACCCAAACCCTTTCAGGTTTACCGTCTTCATCGTAATCGATACGAGGCGCGAAATCTTCAAGTAAATCTATCTTATTACATACAATCAATTGAGTGATTTCATCAGCATCAATTTCTTTCAGTACTCTTTGTACTTGATCAAAATTTTCAGTCATATTGTCATCAGCACAATCTACGACATGTAACAAAATTTCAGCTTGTCGAGTTTCTTGTAGTGTGGCTTTAAATGCTGCAACGAGATCATGAGGTAAATGACGAATAAACCCAACAGTATCCGCTAAAATCACCGCACCATCAGGCAACGATAACTTACGCAGTGTCGGATCTAATGTTGCGAATAACTGATCGGCAGCATAAACATCCGACGAAGTTAGCGCATTAAATAATGTCGATTTACCCGCATTTGTATAACCTACTAAAGACACAGTCGCTAAATCACTGCGCTTACGAGCTCGTCGGCTTTGCTCACGTTGTTTATCTACTTTATCGAGGCGACGATTAATATTCTTAATCCGGCCTCGCAATAAACGTCGGTCTGTTTCAAGCTGGGTTTCACCCGGCCCTCTCATCCCGATACCACCTTTTTGTCTCTCTAAATGAGTCCAACCACGAATTAGGCGTGTCGACATGTGGCGCAATTGCGCTAGCTCCACTTGCATCTTACCTTCATGAGTTCTCGCTCGTTGAGCAAAAATATCAAGGATCAACGTAGTTCGATCTAAGACTCGGCACTGGCACACTACTTCAAGATTACGTTCTTGAGCTGGACTCAATGCATGATTAAAAATCACTACATTGGCTTCAGTAGCAGCGACCATAGCAGCTAGTTCTTCAGCTTTACCGGTACCGATAAAAAACTTACGGTCCGGCGAGCGTCTGCTGCCGGTAATCACTCCAACGGAGCGAGCACCAGCAGATTCAACTAACAGCTGCAATTCAACAAGATCTTCTCGACGCTCTTCGTCTGAAAAATCTATATGAACTAATACAGCTGTTTCACCCGCTTCATAACGATCAAACAAAAATTATATTCCTTTTCAAATTATTCAGCATCGCTTTCTTCACCATGGGCAGTACCCTGATGAGCAGAAACATTAAATGGGCGTGCTGGTACGACTGTTGAAATAGCGTGCTTGTAAACCATTTGGCTTACTGTATTTTTCAACAAGATAACAAATTGATCGAATGACTCAACTTGACCTTGTAATTTAATACCATTCACTAAATAGATAGAGACGGGCACACGCTCCCGACGCAATGCGTTCAAAAATGGGTCTTGTAAAGATTGCCCCTTAGCCATTTCAATTTCCTTTTTTATTTTAATAAATCTGTTGAATTAAGTTTTATTGTTTAGTTTTAGTATTATACAGCAACAGCTAATAAGCTAGCGGCTTTGTCGCATAAGTGTAACTAAATTCCCTTCTACACCACTTTCAAGCCACATTAAATCTGGCCAACTCCTCAACCATGTTAATTGACGTTTGGCCAATTGCCTAGTGGCTGCGGTAGCTTTTTCGACCATTGTCGCATGATCAAATTCATTATCGAGGTACTGCCAGCACTGCCTGTAACCAACACAACGCATAGATGGTAGCTCTAAATGCAAATCATCACGCGCTTTTAAACGCGCAACTTCTTCGATAAAACCTTGCTCTAGCATGATATTAAAACGCTTAGCGATTAACTCATGTAATACTTTTCGATCGTTTGGCGCAATAGCAAATTGCACTACATCATACGGCAAAGCGGCTGACTTAGTTTGAGTCAATTGCGTCATTGTTTTACCGCTAATCCGATAAACCTCTAATGCACGCGACAATCGTTGTGGATCGTTAGGATGAATTCTCTCTCCTGCAACGGGGTCGATACGACACAATTCTTGATGCAGCGATTCCCAACCATCAGTTTGCGCTTGCGCTAATATTTGTTGCCTAATACCTTCATCAGCACTAGGTAAAGGTGATAAGCCTTCTAACAATGCCTTAAAGTACATCATGGTGCCACCCACGAGTAAAGGGGTCTTACCACGGCTAATAATATCTTCGATAGCCAATAATGCATCACGGCGAAAATCTGCCGCGGAATAACTCTCGCTAGGGTCAAGAATATCAATTAATTTATGCGGAGCCATTTCCAGTTCTTCTGCACTGGGTTTAGCAGACCCAATATTCATATCACGGTATATCAATGCTGAATCTACTGAGATAATTTCGCAATTATATTGAGTCGCCATATCAATGGCTAATGCCGTTTTGCCTGAGGCGGTAGGCCCCATTAAAAATATCACTTTCGGCTTATCGACACTATTCACGTTAATTATCTTTCATCCAATTTTGCCAAGGTATTATGCGCTCTTGGTCATAGCAAGTTTGTTGCGTTTCATCGTCAAGTGAACAAAATAGCTGCCATAAATTTGGGGCAGGCTCAAATTGCGATAAACTTTGTTGTGCCAGCCAACCCGCAATAGCACTCTGGGTTGGTTGCTCTAATTGTATCCATTGCAGTAACTCTGGGATCACAATAGCAAGTTGGCTTTCCCTCAAATATGGGGGCACTTTTTTAATAATCAACTGTTGGAACCGAATTGTTAACTCAATACCCATTTGACGAAGTAATTGATCACGAGCAGCTAAGGTTTCTATCCAATCCAAATCAGCAGCTAAAGAGACAGGCATTAACAAAGGCTGCGACACTAAACCGTTAGCTAATTTAGTTTCAACTTCTTTCTTTCTTACTGCCAATAACACGGTTTTTATCGGCAGTAATGACAACTTATCATCTTTACAAATAACCCAATTTTCACCCGCTAATAACGGCGGCATAGTAAGTTGAGCAGCTTCATTAACATAGGATACCGCACTATTCATCGGGGTATGCAACAATTGCCCATAATTGACAATAGCCGTTTTAGTCTGAGCAGAAGAGAGTTCACTAGAAGGCTTTTTATCATAACTAGGCTTAAATGCAGCTGAATAACCTCCAGATAATCCATTACTCTTTCCAGGCACATGCATTGAACCAAATTGGCTAACACTGTTAATAGCTTTACTTGAGTCATGATTAAGTGTGAACACGTCTTCTGCCGTAGCGACAGTACTCACATTCTGCATCAAGTTTGATTCTGTGTGCATTGGAGCAACATTATCATGAGGTTCTAATTCATCAGATAAAGGTAACACCGGCATTTCAACTAATGCTGACTGCACCGCTTGTAAAATAAAGTCATGCACATAACGAGATTGATGAAAACGTACTTCGTGTTTAGCTGGATGTACATTGACATCAACTTGATGTGGGTCAAGAGATAACATCAACACATATCCAGGCTGATGCTCAATACCATATTCAGCAAAAGCTTGTTTTACTGCATGGCTGACCAATCGGTCTCTAATTAATCGTCCATTAACATAAAAAAAGTTGGTATCGGTAATAACAGTGTCTTGTGGTGATTGGAGATAACCGGTTAATAATAAATCATCATGTTGACATGTAATACTCAACGCTTGTTCAGCAAATGCTCTGCCACAAATTTGCGACAAACGTTGTTGTGTTTGAATTTCTGTATTTGCAGGACGATACTGGCGAACTAACTTGCCATTGTGTGTCAGGGTAAAGTGAATATCACTACGCACAATAGCAATCCGTTTTAGCCATTCATCAATATGGGTAAATTCGGTTTTGTCGCTTTTTAAAAAACGGCGCCTGGCGGGAGTATTAAAAAATAAATCCACCACTTCAATAGTCGATCCTTGTGGATGCGCAGCAGGAGTCACTTTCACGTCCATTTGTGAGCCTTCAGCATAGGCCTGCCAAGCTTCAGATTGCTCAGCCGTTTTCGAGGTTAATGTTAATCGCGACACCGAACTAATACTGGCCAAGGCCTCACCCCGAAAACCAAAGCTTAAAATAGCTTCTAGGTCATCGAGTGTATGTACTTTTGAGGTTGCGTGACGCGAAAGCGCCAATGCCAACTCATCTTTAGGAATACCCGCCCCGTTATCGCGAATACGAATAAGCTTGCTGCCGCCTTTGTCGATATCGATATCAACTCTAGTCGCACCCGCATCAAGGCTGTTCTCAACCAGTTCTTTGACCACCGAAGCCGGACGTTCAACGACTTCACCGGCTGCGATTTGGTTTGCAAGTTGAGGAGGAAGCAGTTGAATCGCCATATTAAGCCCTTGGGATCACAAGATGTTGACCAACACGTACCACATCTGATTTCAAGTTATTAACCTGCTTTAAACGTGAAATAGAAACGCGATATCGCTGGGCAATAACGGACAATGACTCACCACGTTGTACTTTATGCTTTTGTGCTTGCGAGCTATCAGAGCGCGTTTTCGCAATTAAAGTATCACTGGGCGCATTACTAGCAAAGTAACGTTTCACCCCCGAATGGATAGCGCGAGCTATTTTTTCTTGATGTGCAGGACTTCTAAGTAAACGTTCTTCTTGTGGATTAGAAATAAAGCCTGTTTCCACCAGAATAGAAGGAATGTCCGGCGATTTAAGTACCGCCAAACTCGCTGCTTCCGGCTTATGCTTATGTAATTTTGTCACACCATTGAGATCTTTTAATACATCGCCAGCAATGGAGTTACTTATCGCCATAGAACTATTCATAGACATATCTAAAAGTGTCATGGCTAAATATTGTTCGCTATCAGAGTTTTGAATAATTTCTCCAGCACCACCTAGTAGCTCAGAGTGTTTCTCTTTTTGCTCAAGCCAGCGACCAATTTCAGTATTTGCACGACGCATCGATAATACCCAAACCGAAGCGCCTTGAGGCTTAGGAGAAGTAAATGCGTCTGCATGAATTGAAATAAGTAAATCTGCTTTTATATTGCGAGCCAACTCTGAACGTTTATTGGGATGAATATAATAATCACCACGCCTCGTCATCACCGCGCGCATTCCTGGCGTTTGATTAATTTTGCTGGCTAAACGCGTTGCAATTTCCATCACTACACGTTTTTCGTAAGTCCCGGATGGACCAATTGAACCAGGGTCTTCACCACCGTGGCCAGCATCAATAGCTACCACAATATCTCTAGAGGACTGATTGGCAGAACGACTGACGGTATTCACCGTTGGCGACTCGCCGTTAGAATCTTCTAAGTCGACGACAAGGCGGTTTCCATAAGGAGCGGTAGGAGGCAATGTAAACAAACTGGATTTTACCGGTTTAGCTAAATCCATAACCAGACGTAACACGCCTTTTTTAGGTGGCGAGCTAAAACGTATCTTTTTGATAATTTTGCTATTATTAGCTAATTTATCTAAATTAATCTTAGCACCAGTATCTTGAATATCGACAACTAAACGATCAGGGCCGGTTAAGGTAAAACTGTCATAATTGGGTGTTTGAGTTAAATCAAACACCACCCGCGTCGATTCTGGGGCAGCCCAAATGCGCACGCTATCAAGTTGGTTGGCAGCCCAAACTACGTTAGGCGGCAAAAACAACAGCATGAATACTACAGAGGTAAAAAACGTATTTTTTAAAGTCATTATTATTTTATTTTATTGATTATTGCCTGCCCAGCAGGGGATAAGCCTTGTAATTCAATTTGTCTTTGAGATTCTTTATAACGCAAATGCAAATGGATGTCAGCCTCAGGGAGTAATCCATGACCATTATCAGGCCATTCAACTAGACACACACTTCTGTCAGTAAAATAATCACGGATACCCATATATTCGAGCTCTTCAGGATCGGCTAATCGATATAGGTCAAAATGAAATATATCCATATCATCAAATTCATAGGGCTCGACCAAGGTGTATGTCGGACTTTTCACCGTGCCTTGATGGCCCAAACTTTGGATAATGCCTCGACTAAACGTCGTTTTACCCGCCCCTAAATCCCCCGTAAGATAAATAGTGAGTGGTGGCTTTATCCACTGCGCAATTTGTTGTCCAAGAGCAACAGTAGCTTGTTCATTTTCAAGGGTTTTAAGCAGCGATGTCATGTGTAAAGTCAGCTTCCATAAAAAAGAGATACAAGAATGCTAAATATACCAGAAGTTACCGGGGAACTCCCACTGTTATAGTGGTTATTTTTTGTTAATAAAAAAAGCCAGCTACTGGGAATAGCTGGCAAAATCACACTTCAGGAAGTTATATAAAAATTACAATGCCTAGTTTAAATGTCATCCATACGGATTGTGCTATGAACTAAACGTTTTTGTTGCGTTTGCGCAACACGGACTAAGTCCATTAATGCACTTTTAATTTCATCGGTTGGGCTACTAATAGCTGTTTTTTCAAGTAACGCGATTAAGCGATTTTCTAGATCTAGATGCAGCTCAAGAACTTCGTCTTCTTTCATATTGGCCGGAAGCGACGTTTCAATACAACGCTTGCTAAAATCTTCAAAAGTGATGTCTTTATACCAAGTATTTAATATTCTTGAGGGAGCATCTTCGATATAACTTTCTAACGTTTCGTAAATATGTCTTTCATGTTG
>NZ_JACJFI010000400.1 GCF_014164505.1 Shewanella sp. SG41-4
AAACAATTACTTTTGAAACAACTATTGTTCAAACAACTATTGTTCAAACAACTGCGCCATTTTTTGAATATGCACTAATGAAACGTGATGTTGATTTCGTTGTGCACAAAGTTGTTGATGTTGGTCATCATCTGGATCCCCCACCAATACCACTTTAACTTGGTAACCTAATGCTTCTGCAGCCGCCTCATAAGCCATAAATTCCCATTTCGCGATATTAGTATTATCACAAATAACGATTGGTTCATTACGCGCCAACGCCCGAATAAAAGCCGTTAGATTAGCCTGATGATATTGGCCAATCTTTTGCGGATTAAAACGGTATTGCCCCTGTTGATAAAAATAGCGGTCGGTAGAGAATAGGCCATGCTGACGGATATGATTCGCCTGCTCCATACCTTTAGAATTGATAAATTGTTCAACCCAATAAGACTTACCACTGCCAGGTAAGCCACGCATAATAATCGCCAGCTTTATCGGCATCGCATCACTTACAGCCCTATCAACTAACGTTTTACTCACTTCCAACCACCTTACCCGCTAAAATATCATCAACTAACTTAGGTAAAATATCACCTGCTTTACCAGTAAAATGATATTGAAACTGACTATGACGGTCTGCAGGATCAAGGTTAACCTCTACCGTTTGAGCACCATGGTGATTAGCACTGTCGACAAAGCCTGCCGCTGGATAAACCGTACCAGAGGTTCCAATCGCAATAAATAAATCACAATGGTCTAAGGCGTCGTGAATTCTGTCCATGCCAAAAGGCATTTCACCAAACCACACAATATGTGGTCGTAGGCGCTTTCCTGGGATGCAACAAGTACAACAGTTTTCTACACCAAAAGGTTCGCGTAATACAAATGTTTGTAATGATTGTGGGCATCGACCTTTAGCTAATTCACCGTGCATATGCAGTAATCGTTTAGACCCCGCACGCTCATGTAAATCATCAACATTTTGGGTAATCACTAACAATTCACCCGTAAATTCAGTTTCAAGTTTCGCTAGTGCTAAATGCGCAGCATTTGGAATAACATCATCACTGTGTAATTGTTGCCAGCGGCTATTATAAAAACGTTCAACTAATTCAATATCTCTTGCATAGCCTTCAGGAGTGGCAACATCTTCAATACTATGCTGTTCCCATAAACCATGCTGATCTCTAAATGTGCTCATACCCGACTCAGCTGAAATACCTGCGCCAGTCAGTACTACAATTTGCCGGTACATTGTTTGTCCTTTATTGTGATGATGTAAAATAGAATGTAATGACTTTTAATACCATATCAAAAATACGCACTCACGTTACAAAATGTTGCCATTAGACGGACTAAAAATTCACATAAAATTCATTTTATGTGAATTTTAATGATATCGGATAACTGACTAGGCACAATAATCCCTTAGTATAAGTAAGCTTATTGAGTGTTCTATAACAAATAAGATCAACTTAAGAGAATGTTTTACTAAATATCCTCCATATAGGTTGATTAAGCACCTTAAGAGGTTTATGTTTTTAAACTCAAGACATATAATGATTACAATATCCACCGATGAACCGATTGGTTCTGCAATCAAGAGATTAGCAATGACAGATGGAAATCAAGCGCTCAAAAAAGCCGGATTAAAAATAACCCTGCCGCGAGTTAAAATTCTAGAACTGATGCAAGAACCAGATAATCAACATATCAGTGCAGAAGACTTGTATAAAAAGTTACTCGAAATAGGTGAAGAAATTGGCCTTGCAACTGTATATAGAGTATTGAATCAGTTCGATGATGCCGGCATTCTCAATCGCCACCATTTTGAAAATGGCAAAGCTGTGTTTGAATTGTCTACTCAACAGCACCATGATCATTTGGTGTGTTTAACCTGTGATAAAGTCATTGAGTTTTCTGACGATGTAATTGAACGCCGCCAAGATGAAATTGCCATGCGTCATAATATCAAACTGACTCACCATAGCCTTTATCTATATGGACGTTGTACTAACGATACATGTGATCACGCAGACGAATAAATCATCTGTATGTGAAAACAATAAACCAGCTAAAATGCTGGTTTTTTATTGGTTGAAATTTACCATAGGTTAAATAATCTCAAATTGAGAGAATGAATGCTTATCAAAAAGTCCTTTGACACCCTAATTGCGTCAGATTAACCCGCTGTCGGTTAGCTATTGATTAATTCAATAATAAAAAATTGCGCTCTATTAGTTACAAACATGACAAGATTAGTTTGATACGAAATTACTCGCATATTTTAATTTAGTTTACTAATGCCATTCCAAAACACGTCCTGAGCTTGACCAATGCTGTTAATAAAGGAATAGCTAAATCAACAATGTCAGCCATAGACTAAAACTAAACACTGATAACAAGGTCGATAATATTACTGTACTACCCAAGGTTGATTCATGCTGTTTAAGTTCTGTGGCAATAAGATAGGCGTTCACACCCAGTGGAGAAGCACTGAGCAACACCAACATCGCCGTGCGTGAAGCTGCAAGATCAAACACATAATGCGCCATCATATACACTAACGCTGGCAATAGAATAATTTTTAAACGTAAGCGGTCAATGAACTGGTGAAGCTTATTCTGCTTCACCTAAATCAACATTCCACGGCAGCAAATCAGTCATATCATCTGATGGTGCACGCTTGGGTAATTCCGTAAAGAGATGA
>NZ_JACJFI010000401.1 GCF_014164505.1 Shewanella sp. SG41-4
TATTGAACGAACTTTAGATATTGCGATTACTTTTGATCCTCCAAAGCTTGATGGAGTCATTTTAGTTAAGCTTGCTGAAGTAAAATTGTATTTAGTCTCCAAACAAGCAGGCGTCAAGCTTACTCAGACACTTAGTTTACCTTATATAAAAGTAGATTGGGGTACGGCCTTTAATATCACACACGCTCAAGATTTTACCATGCTACCTTTGCCTGTATTACATACAAGTTCTGCTCGTATGGCATTGGACTTTATACTTAATAATGGTGGATGTGCATTTTTGCCTGAAGCACTCATTCAGCCATATTTAGATAACGGGACCTTATATGTTGTGGATGATGCTAAATGTATCCATCGACATGTGTATGCAGCTTATTGGGCTGAAAATGAAAGACTTGCTTATATTGAACAAGCCATTTCAATTTTGACTACAGATCAGCGCACTGAATAATATTAGTCTGGCTGTTATTAAAACAATAATGGCCAAATAACGATGCCCCAAGTGACCGCACATAATACTAAACTAATAAAAACTGCAGCAGAAGCAATGTCTTTTGCCTGACCACTGAGTGGGTGGATCTCATCACCAACCCTATCAACTACTGCCTCAATAGCCGAGTTCAACAATTCTACAATCAATACAATTAACACGGTCATGATAAGTAAAATACGCTCAGTACTACTGATATTGAGTAGCAGTGCAACGGGAAGCATCAGGCAAGCAAGTACTGTTTCTTGTCTAAATGCAGCTTCGTTTTTCCACGCCGACTTTAGACCTAGCATTGAAAACCCTGTCGCTCGAAACACACGTTTTAGACCATGATTGTTCTCTGGTTTCATTTTTCTCATTATCTTTTTGATGTTAACTCCGTAGATTGTAACATTCCGTTCATATGCTTCCAGCAGTAATTTAGGTCTTATGGTGTGCTGTTGAGGAAAGTAAACCGTTATTGCTGTGATTCTAAATGTCCTCATCATGCACCGATTTATATCAACATAAGCCCTATCAATGGGTGGATAATTCTTCTGTTTGTACTACGCTCACTCAACATTGAGATGATAATTCTAAACAGCAGTGAATAATTTTCGTCATGGAACCTAGGGTTTTAGAGGTGTTAAAGGTATCTCTTGGAGGTCACTCTGTGACCAATAAAGTACACCATTGGATCATTGCAATAATCTTTTGAACTAAAACTAAATCTAAAACACATTAAATGGATTTTATTATGAGCAAGGATTGCATATGAGTAAGCGACTTTATTTTTTAATTTCGGTAATCACTTCACTTTATTGTTTTACAACTAATAGTGAGGTGTTATCGATACCTCCTATTCAGTTAGCAACAAAATATAAACAAGATATAGACGTCACTGAATACTTAATCAGTGAGAAACTCGACGGTGTTCGAGGCTATTGGGATGGCAGTAACATGCTGACTCGCAGTGGCCGAAAAGTGGCATTACCTTCATCGTTTACACTGGGTTTTCCTAATACAGCTATTGACGGTGAACTTTGGTTGGGGCGTAATCGATTCGAAGATATTTCAGCATTGGTTCGACGCAAGCAAGTACCCGATAAAGAGTGGCTGGAAGTGAAGTTTATGATGTTTGATTTGCCACGAAATTCCGGCCCTTTTGTAGAACGCTATTTAGCGATGAAAATGTTGGTAGAACAAACGGCCTCCATACACCTCCAAGTCATTAAGCAAGATTCAGTAGCTTCAAACGAAGAGCTGTTTGCACAGCTTGATTCTGTCGTTGATGCTGGTGGTGAAGGATTGATGTTACATTATCAGCGAGCGCATTATGCCGTCGGGCGCAGTGAGTATATTGTTAAGCTCAAGCCCAAATATGACGCTGAAGCTTTAGTGATTGGCCATACTCTAGGTAAAGGTAAGTATCGAGGCAAAGTAGGTGCGTTAATCGTAAAAACACCTGCTGGAATTGTGTTTAATATAGGCAGTGGTTTAAGTGATAAACAACGAGAAAACCCACCTTTAGTTGGTTCAACAATTACCTATCAATATTTAGGATTAACTCAAAAAGGAACACCAAGATTTGCTACTTTTCTGCGACAAAGGCCATCACAATAACGCTCAAACTTGCTGACATGTTACGTTGCGTATCATTGTATAATTAATGGTAAAACTAAATGTAGAATTAAGTGTAGAACTACAATTGGTAATGATCCTAACCTCGGTTAAGGTACCGGCAACATAATTAAGTGATGTCATAACACTGGAGATAATGGCGGTACTAAATGATCGATGATAAATATCTTTTAAGTGTCCGCTCAGTGTTGTTTGTCTGTATGGGCAATATTTGCCGTTCGCCGACAGCTGAGGCAGTGTTTAGGCAACAAATGAAACGTCACTCACTTCAACTCGACATCGATTCAGCAGGGACGATTGCCTATCATCAAGGACATTCTCCTGACAGTCGCAGTATTATTGCTGGCAACAAGCGCGGACTTGATTTTTCAGGAATGAAAGCTCGGCAGGTTATAGATGCTGACTTTGATCGATTTGATTTGATTTTAGCGGCAGACTTGGCCAATTTAGCTGATTTGAAACAAAGGTGTCCCGTCCATTTACGATATAAATTACAGTTGATGTTAAGCTATGGTGATTCGTTAGTCGAAGAAGTGCCAGATCCATATTATGGTGGTGAAAG
>NZ_JACJFI010000402.1 GCF_014164505.1 Shewanella sp. SG41-4
GTTCGGTTCCTTGGACAATTTTAAGTACAAGGATAAATGGTGGATTATCGACATAGGTGGCAACAATTTACGCATGCTGGCCTTTATCGAGTTCAGGCATAACCGAATTTATGTAAAGCATATCGTCACTCACAAAGAATACGATCTGCTGTGTAAGAAGTACCGAAAATAGGAGAAGAAAATGTTAGTTGTCGCAGAAGTCACTAAAATGGCGGGGGTTATTACATCCCAACTCCCTATACTAACTGGCATTTCATCTGCTTCGGAGCACAGGCAGGCGCTGGCACTGATGGATGAGCTGATCGAGCAGTACGATGATAACCTGATCATTATCGAGGCTCTGGGGAATGCCATTACCCGCTACGAAGATGAATCTGTAAGGTTTGAGGCATTCAACCACAGGCAGGGGGAGATTGACTCTGCAGTAGCCACGCTCAAGGTGTTGATGGATCAATATGGGTTGAACACGACTGACTTTGAGAACGAGATTGGTAAAAAAAGCATGGTTTCTCAGGTGTTGGCAGGGAAAAAGAACCTGACCCGTGAACATATTATGAACCTGGCACATCGTTTCGGCGTCAGTCCGGCGGTCTTCTTCTAACTGAAATAATAAGAAACTAAACATGGATTGTGAAACTGAAACAACGGGTAAATGTACGGACTTTTTTATCTTGTAAACTGGTTGGCACAAGGTTAGATAGCAAACCGAGATCTTAATATTTAGATGATGGGAAAGTAGTTAAAAAAGACCTTGTTAAAAGCTAAACCTGTTAAAACCCTCAAGCTTCTGGAATTTCCAGGTAATCACGTTGAAATACTAAAAAATATCTACGGAAAGCCTTGGAATCATGCTCAACTAGCCAAAGATGTAACGACAATTGGTGAGCCGAATATACTAGGTATCGACGGATTTTACCGTCCAAGAACCGATGAATATTTCATTATTAATGTTCAGGATAATTTAATATTCACCTCAAAACCTTGATGGGAAACAGCATGTTTGATAAAAAAGTTATCTTAGAACTCCAGAAGCTAATACCAGGTATAAAAAGTCTTACTGGTTATCAGTATTCAGGATTAACAGAGTCAAAAGCAGTCGTTAAGGGGAATGATAAATCGTATGTTATTTGCCCGAAAATGATTACCAGAATCGAAGAATACAACACAAACCATTGTATTGTTCATTACCTCAACGGTGATTCATTTGCGGTGTATATGTCTCTTGATGATCTCACTTCTGGTCTTGGTATTTCTAAAGAAAGTTAAGGTAGGAAAAAGCATGGAACGGGAAGGCATAGCATTTAATAATAAAGTGTTTTGGAAGGTTACTGTTCAACTTTTGTTAATTGGATATACAGCAATAGCAGGATTGGGCTTTGGGTTGCTTTCTTACGTTGAGCAGTATGATATTGACCTAACTATATCGGATTTTGTTCATCCCCTTTTGTGGTTATTTCCTGCTCTCGTAGCGCCAATTTTTGGGTTAGTTAAAGCAAGAAATTAGTCACTGGCCGCAGTGCAAATCATTTGCACTAGGGCGAAGAAGTTATTTTATCAAATTTCTGGAAATATAGAGGTTTTCCGCTCATGAACAAAACAATACTTGTGAAAGCTTACTTTAGTGAAATCAACTCAACACCTCGTCAGTCCATGCTTAAATCTGATCCTTGGGGGAACCCTAACGCACCGACAAATGAACCCAAAAACGCTGATTCAGAGGTGAAAGCAAACAAATGTATTGTTGACTCAGAAAGACTTCAAAGAGATTTGGATTTAGCAATAGCATTACTCAATGAGTCAGGTTATGAAGTGCAAAGTGTAGTTCCAATAATATCTGGGGCTTACAACTATCAATATCAAGACCAGGAGATATCGAGCTATGCAAGACCGTTTACTAAGACCGAAGCGATTAGCGATGGTGTGAGTTATGGTTATGGATATGGTTATTCATACACTGACAGCCTTATTGTCATAGCAAGAAAACAAAGTTGAACAGTCTTAAGGGTCAAACTCAAAAATACTGAACAACATTGAAGTATAGAGATAATTTACCAACTGAGGCAACGGTTGCGGCTTATAAGTAAGTTGTTATAGTGAATAGGGAAAGTACATGGGATATATAGGCACATACGGTACAGCAGCTACAGCACCAATATATCATTGCAGCACGTTTGGTACTCCCAAGTGGTCCGGTAAACACCAAGATGAATTCACAGTTGAGCTAGAAAGAGATTTATTTATTTTTATAAAGCAAGAAGCAACACGCAAGGGGCATAATGATCGAGTCAATGGTGATGTAGGTGTTAACATGCACTTCTTCGATGAGCAATTTCTCGGTGGTAGGCCAAATAGATATTGGATTGAATGCTATATGGTTGGTGCAGATACAAATCAATCACCAAATTTACCGTGTTTAGATGAAGTATGGCCATCTATGCCAATATAATTTTAGGCATTACATTGATATGAATTGAGGGGCTAACATTGAAATTAAACTTTATTTTGATGCTTTTTGCGTGCTTTAGTGCATTTTCAGTTAATGCTGGCGGCGGAAGTGGTACTGAGCCACCAGATGACAATGTGTACGTTAAGCAAATTCATAATAATTATGATGGAGATACATTTCGAGCTTACATTGGCTCAAAAACTTATCATGAGCCAGTC
>NZ_JACJFI010000403.1 GCF_014164505.1 Shewanella sp. SG41-4
AAAAATGCTGTTAATGTTGATTCAGTTGCTTGTTTAAGCCAAATGCAAGGCCAAATTAATGATAGCCTGCATATGTTAGATACTTTATTTCCAGATGAAAAAGCAGCATTAGTCGACAGCAGTCTAACAAATAAACCTTTATTGCCGATACAAAGTATAGACGCGGATAAAATCGATCGATTAATGGCATTATTGGTTGAGCAGAATTTAGATGCCATAGAGTACCTTGAGCGTTTGTTAAGTAATATTGAGCTAGATAAACAGTGGTCAAGGTTAAAAAAGCAAGTAAGCCAACTTGAGTTCTTGGATGCTATCGATACATTAAAATCGATATTAAAGGAGTAATACGTGTTCATAGATGAGTATATATCTGGTGCAGAACCGGTTAGAGGTAAAATACTGTTAGTTGATGATCAAGTTGTGAATATCAAAATATTGCATCAACTCTTGCAAGCTGACTATGACATTTATATGGCTCGAGACGGTCATCAAGCCATCGATATGTGCAATAAAATTAAACCAGACGTCGTTCTATTAGATATTGAAATGCCGATACTTAATGG
The DNA here is from genome assembly GCF_014164505.1 of Shewanella sp. SG41-4. Taxonomy (GTDB): domain Bacteria; phylum Pseudomonadota; class Gammaproteobacteria; order Enterobacterales; family Shewanellaceae; genus Shewanella. The sequence continues at coordinate 564 of NZ_JACJFI010000403.1, forward strand.
GTTTGACGTATGTGCACATTTAAAAAGTGATCCTAATACACAAGACGTGGCGGTTATTTTTGTGACAGGTCATTTTGATGAAGATAAAGAGGCTAAGGGGTTTCAATTAGGGGCGGTTGATTTTATTCACAAACCCATTAACCCGGTTATCACTAAAGCTCGAATTAAAAACCAGATTAGGTTGAAATTAAATACTGATTTATTACGTTCTATTGCGCTGCTAGATGGATTAACGGGCGTTGCTAATAGACGTCAATTTGAGCAAATGTTGCCTGTAAGTTGGTTGCAATGTGCGCGAGAAAAACAGCCATTAACTATTATTTTATTAGATATCGATTTTTTTAAGCATTTTAATGATACCTATGGTCATACTGAAGGTGATATTTGCTTACGTACCGTTGCGCAGAAGATACAAGATACGGTTAATCGTCCTTATGACTTAGTCGCGCGTTTTGGTGGTGAAGAGTTTATCTGCGTTCTACCTAATACTGATTTAATTGGTGGGACTTATGTGGCTCAGCAAATTGTTGACAGTGTATTGTCATTAAAATTAGCTCATAAAAACTCACCAATATCTGCTTTTGTTACTATTAGTGCAGGGGTTTCAACCGTAGTGCCGAAGTATGATATGTCGAATAAAATCTTAGTTGAAACGGCAGATAAACAATTGTATTTGGCAAAAGATCGAGGCAGAAATAGAGTGTTAGGTTGTTTAGTAGAAGAGAAGGTTGCTGAATAAATAGGCTCTTTTAAAGACAAAAAATATCGATTTAATCTTTATATTAATGCACTTAATGCAATGTCATAAAGCCTGACTGTATAGTTTACACGTTGCGATATGACTACATACTCGTTTAACTTAAGCTTGTTCGACAATTTTTTGATGAAGATTATTCCACTGTTCAGGGAATTTCCCATCCAGCATGTACACAAATGCGATCAACTCTGCGATGAGTAAATAGAGTTCTTTAGGCACTTCGTCACCTAATTCTAACAATTGTAAAAATTCACTTAAGTGTGGATCTTGATGGATATGGATCCCTGCTTCTCTGGCTATTAATATTATCTCTTCGGCAACTAAGTCCTTACCTGTAGCAGTAATTTTTGGAGCACTTTTGCCATCAAAACTGAGTGCTACTGCTTGCTGTATTTTTGTTGAGTCATCTTTCATCATGTTCTCTATTAAGCTCTCGTTTTAACTAAATAATGATCGCCAGGTAACAGCGTTGCTGGAATTTGAGCTAATTGTGTTGTGAGTTTACCGGGTGTAAAACCTATTTGAGAGATTTTATCTGACAGTTCTTGGTTAAAGCGTTCTACTGTTGTGAGTAGTATTTGGTTATTGCCTTTAAATTGAATATCCAGTATATCCGCTTGTTTATGGGCACAAATCAATAATGACCCTTGAGCTAGATTAAATTTTAGTTGGAGCTTCCATCCTGCTTTTTTATCTTTGTCTGGATCATTTTCCTGTTCAAATTTACCTTCAAATTGCTCATCTCGTTGGTTAATTGAGTAGGGTAGAGCAAAATACCACGTCATGGCTTGATTGGGATCGGTGCTTGCGTGTTGATAGAGTGCAATACTGTTAGCCAATTGTGCTAAAGAGTCCGCGCCTCCTAATTTATCTAATGCTGCGAACAAACCTGAATTAGCACTGAGTTTACTCAACGTCCGTTGTTGTAACTGTGCTAGGTGGGCTTGAAGTTTATCGCTGATCCCTGAGCCTGCTGATTTTGTTTTTACCCCTAATAGTAACTGGAATAGTGTTGTGATAGCACTACCAGAAAACAGTGGTGAGGGCTGTGCGTTAGTTGCGTGACCTATCTGAGTGTGGGCAAGGTTAAGCGCCGCTAAACTGTATAGCTCACTGCTGAGTAACGCAGGATCACTCAATGCACTTAATGGATGTGGACTAATTTGCGGTAAATGTTTAAACAATTCGCTGGCTAAATTATGTGGTACTTGTTGGCTCAAGGATTGTTTTATTGGCATTGCGCCTGCTTTGGATAACGCTTTATTCAGTACTTCAATTGGTGCAGGGTCACCGGTTAATTTATTTGATGCATTGTTGTTTGTTGATTTGTTGATTTGTT
>NZ_JACJFI010000404.1 GCF_014164505.1 Shewanella sp. SG41-4
TTCGTCTCCTGCCACAGCTTCCATCGTAGCTTCTATTTTGTTCAACCATTCATTGAAAAGAGGGCAACGGGCACGCATTTTATCTATGCCTATTTGTTCGGCAATGGTGATACCTTCGGTTGTTTTTCTGAATTTACCACTAGGCTTTAAGTTATTTATACGTTTTGACGGGGCAGTTTCTCGGCTATTATTAATCTTCTCTGGCTCTCCGCATGCTTCAACAATGGCATTAACATCTTCAACATTTACCTTAAGCGCATTCGCTAAAATAGCTTCATCACTGAACAATAAGGTTTCAAACTCATGCATCGCCATATAAGGAATAAATCTTTTATCAATATCGATATTGGTATGATTTTGTTTTATCTTTTCTACTGCGCCATCATTTAACAGCGCTGCTATTTCTATATGGTTTTGATTAGTGATAGTCTCTAAATTAGGCCACTCTTTTAGGCCATAGTAATCAAAAAACTGTGTTACATAGGTATCAGCTCTTTGCTTTAAAAAGCGGCCAATGTCTCTTTCAGCCCGGCTAAATTTCACATCGCCACCTTTTTGACCTGGCTTTGATATTTGCGTCGCCGTCATAAAAATGTTTTTTGCTGCTAAATAGGGTTTGAGAATACGCTCAATAAATATTTGCTCTGTTCTACCTTCAACTATTGCGACAACCTCCATGTAATCACTCATTCACAGGCCCCCCAGCAATAATATTTTTATTCCAAAGTTCACCAACAGAATAATCTTCAAGCCAATCTTCATAATCCTTTTCATCTAATCGGGTGAATGTTGTTGCACTGTCTTTTCTGTTAGCAACAATAATATCTTCAATTGAAAAGTAATTAATTAATTCTGGTGACTGAGTGGCTATCACTACTTGAGTGCGTTCAGACGCAGCTTTAATGAGCTCTGCTAAAATAGCAATCGCCGCAGGATGTAAACCTAGCTCTGGTTCATCAATAATAATCGTTGAAGGCGGATTCGGCTGTAGCAATGCGGTAGCTAAACAAATAAAACGAATAGAACCATCAGATAAGTGATACGGTTGCATTGGGTAGTCAGAGCCTTTTTGAGTCCAGCTCAAATTAACTTCTTCCTTTTCGCCACTTTTACGTGGTTCCAATTGGAAATCGTCAAAAAATGGCGTAACTAATTTGATCGCATTAACAATTTCTTGGTATTCACTTTTATAGTCATCCCTCAATTTCAATAAAAAAGCGCCAATATTTGAAGCATCCCAACGTAGTACTTTATTGTCTTGAACAATTTCGTAACCACGCATAGGCGCAGTAGCACTGGTGTCGTGAAAATGGTAGATCTTCCAAGAGGTAATAGCATCATAAACAGGTCGAGAATACTGTGCGTCAGAGGTATTGTTTTTAACTTCTGCTACCATTTTAGATGCACCTACTGAGTTATCTCCTAAGCTCCACCAACCATAAACACTATGACTGTAATAACGCGCTTCATCTTCTATCGCAACGTCATTATTGGGCGTTGCAACTAAATTAAAGCGAAAGCCACGCGTACCAAAACGGGTTGAAAACTCAATTTTTTTAGTTTTTTTAGGACCACCAAATAATTGATCAACCGCACCACCACTATCGCGGATAAAACGATTTAAATTACCATCAATCAACGCATTTAATAATTTAAAAAAGGCGATAAAATTACTTTTGCCGGCACCGTTAGCACCAACAATAATATTCAGCGCTTTAAGTTCAAACTCTTCAAGTGACTCTATCGATTTAAAGCCCTTAATGGTTACTTTGTCCAATGAGCTACTCATTTTTCTCCTCCCATAAAAGCCACCTTAAATCGATTTAACATCAGTCATTGGTGATATTTGTTTAAATATCTGCTCAACGTTAATTTTTACTGAATCGTTAGCAAAACCATCGTCTCTGAAAACCACGCGCAGTGGCTGTTTTTCTGCAAGAGCTTTAATAAGTTCATTTGAGATATTCTTACCAAAACAAGCAATTAAATCAGCACCTTCACCATTTTCATTGGCATTAACAAAAAATACATCTTTTGATGAAAGTTGCTGTTTCGAGATTGGCAAAGTTAGCCCAACGCCCCAGTCTAATAACACTTGAAATAATAGATCTTCGTCAGTGCGATCTGCTTTAATGTTTTCAACTTGAGCAAACATATCTTCTTGGTTAATTTGATCTGGTTTATAAAAAATTTCTGTCATATTGGAAGAGTCTACTCTTAAAAATCGAAACCCTAAATCTTGCTCTTTACCACTAAGAGATATTTTTTCTCCAGCCAACTTAATTCTTTGTTTTGTTATTTCGGATATAAAGGAAAAACCTTTTTTTCTTGCTTCAGAGCTCTCATTTGTTTTTTCATCTAATTGAATTGCAATAAATTTTCTAGTACCGCTATCAAAAGTATTAGAGTTCATTACTGCATGAGCGGTAGTTCCTGAACCAGCGAAGAAGTCAAGGATAGTAAAGTTGTTACCACCGATCATGCTAATGAAGTATTCTACGAGTTGAACTGGTTTTGGATAATCATCAAATACAACTCCGAGATCAACTATTTCATTAAACGCTTTTTGTGGCCCCCCAAGTCCCGATAATGAGGAGATAACATGACTAGGTTTTCCTCGAACTTTTACAGCTTCAAT
>NZ_JACJFI010000405.1 GCF_014164505.1 Shewanella sp. SG41-4
CACTCGAACCTTACTGCACTGCGATGAGTTTTATTTTTATCTGGATGCAGAACTAGACGCTTATGAAGGAGACAAGCGCGTTTATTCGCAAAACTGGAACCTTCGTATTAGTCGTAACTTGGTTTTACTATTGGCTATTGTGCGTGGATCCCGGTGTGATCAAGTAACGCCTCTAATTGTGCTGGATTATCGAGTTTTAGACTCCAACGCACCGTCCCCGCATCCGCGACAATCACTAAACCTTGATGAAAACAGCTAATATCATCTACTGACGCAGCAAGCACCAGTTGACTATCATGAAATCTGCACTGAATTTCATGCACAGTGACAATAATTTTACCCAAAGAAAAATCAATAACCATAATAACTCACTGTAAAAACAAAAATCCCAAGTATTCACTTGGGCTTTATACAAGAATTAAATTGCTGTTAAATTAGGAATTAACAACAAACTAATCTCATTAGTGGTGATGACCACCAGCACCATGGGCGTGTCCATGAGCAATTTCTTCATCTGACGCATCACGAGCACCGACAATTTCGACGTCGAATGTTAATTCACGGCCAGCTAGTGGATGATTAACATCAACAGTTGCCATAAATTTGCCCACTTTAATGATGGTAACTTGACGTTGACCTTGTTCAGTATTTACCACTGCTGCCATGCCTGGTTTCCATACTTTTGCACCGACAAGATGTTTAACAGATACACGCTGCTCTGAATCTTCTTGGCGTTCACCATAAGTGTCAGCAGCTGGCGGAGTAATAGTAAACTTCTCGCCAATTTCTTTACCATTAATGGCAGCTTCGATACCAGGCATCATGTTGTCATGCCCATGCAGATATGCAATCGGCTCACGACCTTCATTTGATTCAATCACATCGCCTTTTTCATCACGTAACGTGTAATTAAACTGCACTACCATATCGTCTTTAATGCTCATTATCGTTCCTTAACTCTAAAATTTGCCGAAGCTTAGCAAAAGCCTGCTAATGCATCCACAAAAAAGTGGCCATTTAGGTGGCCATTATAATTTGATGCCTAATGCATTAAATGTTTCAACATCAGGAAACCCATCCGCAATCAGCCCTTTTTGCTGCTGAAAGGCTTGTAAACCTAGTACCGAATTACGTCCTAAAATACCATCTGGCTTACCAACATCAAATCCAGCATCATTAAGCTTTTGCTGTAACTGCTTTACCGTTTCTCGGCTTAACCTTGGCTGTTTAGGTACTGAACGAGTTAACATCGCACCTCCATTAATTCTGTCGGCTAAATGTCCTACTGCAATGGCATAAAATTCAGAACGATTCCAACGCATTATCACATTAAAGTTGTCATACCCTAAGAAAGCAGGACCCGTATGCCCTGCTGGCAAATATAAAGCAGCTTGCATATCTGGTGTCGACAACGGCTGACCATTAGTTTGCTTAATATTCAGCTCTTGCCATTTTACTAATGGTAAAGGGTATTTACCGCCCAAGTAAGCAAACGGGTAATCAACAGGCAACAATACTTCACGCCCCCATCGCTCATCAGCTTTCCAACCTAAGTGTTGTAAAAAATTAGCAGCAGACGTTAATGCATCCACTTCACTAGTCCATAAATCGGCAATACCATCACCGTCGCCATCTACGGCATACTTACGATAGTTAGTCGGCATAAATTGGGTGTGCCCCATCGCCCCTGCCCACGAGCCAACCATTTTGTTATCAGCGAAATTAAATTGCTGCTTTAACTTCAACGCTTGTAATAACTCGCCAGTGAAATAATCACTACGCCTTGGATCGCATGCTAGCGTTGCTAATGAATCGAGCACTGGCATGCTACCTTTGTAACTACCAAAGTTAGTTTCCAAGCCCCAAAAAGCAACAATATATTGCCCTGGCACACCATACTCTTTTGTTAGCTTAGTTAATAATGGCCCATGTTTAGCCATCATTTTTGTACCTTGTTCAACCCGCCATGGTGTTACCCGTTTGTCAAAGTAATCACCAAAGCTAGTGGTAAATTCTGGCTGCTGGTTATCTAGTTCAATCACTCTAGGGACAAACTTTAAATTTGCGACAGTGGTATCGATAATCTGCTGTGAAATTCCAGCAGCTTTTGCCTTTTGCTGTAAATTAATCACACAAGTAGCAAAATCGGGATGCTCTTGAACAGGAGTAACATCAGCGACGGGATCGGGTGATGCCGACACAGCACAGGCACTTAATAAGGTGCTAGATACAAACATTGAAGCAATAAACACAGAAAAACGTCTTTTATGAGCCATGAACAACACTTAATTTACGTAAAATGAATATTGAATATCGTGACGCATCGGCTTTCAGTAAACAAGAGCTGTTAACATTAAACCCTGTTTATTTATGAAAAATTCAACTGGATAAATAAAAACGCTGCTAACAATATAATCAATAATGAAGAGATGATTCTAAGCCAAACACATTATTTAATCACTGCACTTTATTTGATTGATACAACAAACTAATGAAATAAATGGGTCAATACATTAAAGACTTTCGCTATTCCCACTATCGAAACAAAATGTCATAACATAGACGACGGTGAAGAACAGTTACAACATTGACGTATCAAGTATTGTTAGTTGCAATATCTCTATAAACGCCCATTTTA
>NZ_JACJFI010000406.1 GCF_014164505.1 Shewanella sp. SG41-4
AGGCAACTGATTTCACAATATTTTAGTTTATCACCACAGCAACAAAAAATATTAGATGCTAATTTTGTAGATTAATTATTTACGTTAAAGACACTTTACAATACATAACGAGTCCAATTTCCTCCCCTGCCCTTCACTGGCAGCAAATATGTTATTAGTATTTGTTAGCCAGTGCTTTTATTTACTGCAATCTTAAATAATCTGATAAGTAACTACGTTAACATTTTCCCTCTCACGGTTATTTAGTTTCCACTAAAACTTGAATTTGCTTACCAAATGCCCCATTAATCTGATAGATACAATGAACAAACAGCTATTGAATAGACAGTCATTGAATAAAATGACTCGTTCATGCTCAAACGTTCAAGCCAAGATATAAGCTTGTGATAACAATCTTAACGCCCTCTTTGATTATCAGGACATTTCTATGATCGCAATTGTAATATTGCTCGTTATATCCATAACAGCTGTCGCATGGATTGTCAGTAGCCAATGGCGTCTTAACCGCCAACGTAACATTGTTACCCGTCAGCCATTTCCAACACCATGGCGTAACATATTAAAAAAGCGTTTTCCTTATTTCAAAGCCATGCCTACGGATTTGCAGCTTCAACTCAAAAAACATATTCAAGTTTTTATTAATGAGAAACAATTTGTCGGTTGTGACGGGTTCGAAATCAACGACGAAGTAAAAGTCACAATTGCAGCCCAAGCTTGTTTATTATTACTCAATCGTAAAACTAACTATTACCCAAAACTGAAACAAATTTTAGTCTACCCAAGCGCGTTTATCGTCGAGCAAAACCGGACCGATATAGCAGGCGTGCAATCATCTCAGCGTAATGTGTTACTGGGTGAATCTTGGGGGTATGGTAAAGTAGTTTTGTCGTGGCACAGCACTATAGAAGGCGCAGCCGACCCATTCGATGGTAGCAATGTAGTAATACACGAATTTGCTCACCAGCTTGATCAAGAGGATGGAACCGCTAATGGTGCACCACCTCTGCGCGATATCACTTCATATCGCTCATGGTCTAGCACCTTGGGGCAAGAATTTAAGCAACTTCAGCATTGCGCTCAACAACATATCCCGTCATTATTTAACTATTACGGCGCGACCAATCCGGCGGAGTTTTTTGCGGTAATAAGTGAAACTTTTTTTGAACGGCCTGTGGAGTTTTACCAACAGCATCAAAAACTGTATAAAGAATTAAGCCTGTTTTATCAGCTAGACCCAATTAATTGGCATTAGAAAAGTAAACAAAAAAATCATAATAATTCACTACGTAAAAAGGGATACTATGCAATCAATTATTCACCGACTCGGATTTATTGCCGTGCTAATGACCACTGTGGCAGCCTTTGATTTACACGCAACTGAAGCTGAAGAATCAACACCCGAACAAAGCCAAACAGAAACGAAAAACAAACAAATTAGTCAGCAAGTGAGCTCCGAAAGCGAAGCTGTCATTAAAGACATCAGTCAAAAAAATGAGTTAATTGACAGCCAAGGCTTGTCTGAAAAAGACAGTCAAGCAGTCAGTGCCTTATTAAATCAATTACATGAAAGTGCAGCAGTAGCTGACTGGACCACTTATTTTAGTCTTTATCATCCACAAGCGGTGTTTATTGGTACCGATGAGACTGAACGTTGGAATATGGCTGAATTTGAACGCTATTCCAAACCCACCCAAGGTTGGCGCTACGAAGTAAAATTGCGTCACTTGTTGCAAATTGACGACACAATTGTTTTTGACGAGCAACTTTATAGTCCAGAGTATGGCGCAAGTAGAGGAACTGGGGCATTAGTGAAAACAGCTGAAGGATGGAAAATTGCGCAATATCATTTGAGTTTTCCGATTCCAAATGACAAAGCTAAACGTATTACCAGCTTGATTATGCAGTAAATAATTGACAAAAATAAAAGGAGATACCTAAACGGTTATCTCCTTTTTTGACCCACCTCAAGTGATATAAACTCCACTAACTCATAGACACGACTAACTCATAGACACCACAAAGCAAACATTGGCTAACTGACAGAAATGGGTAAAGCTTTCGTTATCTTGCTGCTCAAAATGCCTGCTTGTCGCATGTCTATCCGCATAAAATAGCCCAAGCACTTTAGTACCGATTGTTAATGGCGCAATTAAAAAACCGAATTGTGATAAACGCTCAACTAATTCATCATCAACTTGCACTTTGTAATCCTGAGCTGTTTGTAAATTAAACCAGATACTGCGTTTCTGCTCAATACATTGACTAAATACTGACTTTCGGTCATTCAATTCAATCACAAATGCTTGCTTAAGTGATTCAGCATCATCTCCCATCATTACCCGCGGTTGCAATAACTTGCGACTTGGCGACAATAATAACACCCCACAACGGTCGACCCCGACACCAGTCAATATGCCTTCAAGTGCGGTGTGCATAATTTGGTTAAAATCAGTTTTAACTACTGCATATTGGGTCAATTGGCGTAACTTGCTAAGTTGATACCCTTGGTCGACTTCACGTACTTCAAACACAAGTTCAGGGGTTTCTGAGCTATTTAATTCACTGGTAGCATTCGTGTCTTCTTTAGCAGGAATACAATTGGTATTTGAAATATACGGAATCA
>NZ_JACJFI010000407.1 GCF_014164505.1 Shewanella sp. SG41-4
AGTTAATGGCTTACAGCTTGAAGATCAGCGCCGTCGTCAACAGCTCACATCATACGTTCAAGTTTACAATAACGGTCAATGGGAACTTTTTGATGTTCCAAACAATAAAAAAGGCCGCGACAATACTTTAGTATTATGGGAATACACCTGCCACTACGTTCGTGATGTTATGGGAGGAACTAGCTCATTAGTGAATTTCTCAATGCTACAAGATACTCGCTCAGCATTAGCAACATCTATTGATATGATGATGAACGACGATGCAATGGATTTTTCTTTGTATCAGTTACCGCTTGAAGAACAAAGCACATTCAAAGGCATTCTGTTAATCCCAATCGGGGTATTAGTCGTTGTGTTCTTGCGCGTCATTGTCGGCATCAAAACATCTGGCACATTTATGCCTGTTTTGATTGCACTAGCCTTTATTCAAACGACTTTATTAACTGGTTTAATTGGTTTCTTATTGATTGTAGCCTTTGGTTTAATGATCCGTTCCTATCTGTCGACACTCAATTTACTGCTCATATCCCGAATATCGGCGGTTATTATTGTGGTTATTTTTATCATCGGCTTATTTACCTTAATTTCATTCAAATTAGGCTTAAGTGAAGGCTTAACGATTACCTTCTTCCCGATGATCATTCTTGCGTGGACCATTGAGCGCATGTCTATTCTGTGGGAAGAAGAAGGCCCTAAGAAAGTCTTTGTATCAGGTGGTGGTAGCTTATTTGTAGCGACATTGGCGTATTTGGCCATGGACAACCAATTAGTTCAGCATTGGGTATTCAACTTCTTAGGTATTCATTTAGTGATTCTAGCGTTGGTATTAGTGATGGGACAGTACACAGGTTACCGTTTAACTGAATTAAAACGCTTTAAACCATTAGTTGGAGAGCAATAATGAAGTACGCCTGGCCCTGGGAATTGAGCCGTAGCGGTGTACTCAACATGAACAGGCGCAATATTAGCTATATTGGTCGTTATAATCAGCGTAAGTTTTATAAGCGTGTGGATGACAAACTAATTACTAAGCAACTTGCTCTTGCAAATGGTATTGCCGTTCCCGATTTAATTGGTGTTGTTCATCAACAACATAAGATACAAGAAATACCCGCTATGGTCCTTGATCGCACCGGTTTTGTGATAAAACCGGCAAAAGGTTCTGGTGGTAAAGGTATTATGGTGATCACTAGAGTGAGCAATGGCTGTTATTACAAGCCTAATGGTCATGAGGTGACTCATAGCGAAATTTATCGTCATGTATCGAACATTTTAAGTGGTTTATTTTCACTGGGCGGTAAACCTGATGTAGCGATTGTAGAAGGGTTAATTGAATTTGACCCGGTCTTTGAAGGATTAAGTTATGAAGGTGTCCCAGACATCCGCTTAATTGTGTTCAAAGGCTTTCCTGTAATGGGAATGTTGCGTTTATCTACAGCAGCATCAGATGGCAAAGCAAACTTACATCAAGGTGCTGTCGGTGTTGGTTTAGATATCGCAACAGGAAACAGTTTGCACGCAGTGCAATTTGATTTACCCGTTGATAAACATCCTGATACTCATTTTCCTCTTTCGAACATCAAAGTTCCTCATTGGGAAACTTTACTCCACACGGCATCCAGCGCCTATGAAATGTGTGAGTTAGGGTATTTAGGTACTGACATGGTGTTAGATAAAAACAAAGGCCCATTGTTACTTGAATTGAATGCCCGTCCAGGTCTAACGATTCAAATTGCCAATGGCAGAGGGCTTTTACCTCGACTTAAGCATGTTGAAGCGATGAAAAGCTCAACAATGTCGGTCGAGGAACGAGTGGCTTATGCTAAAAAGCATTTTTGTAGCAACCCTATTTTTTAATCTTTTAGCCACAGCAAGCGCTGTGGCTAATCCTTTAACACTGTTCATTGAACAGTGCTTACAATATCAACCATCTCTAGAACAGGATAACCTAGCACAAGACAATTTTTTATCTTTTCAGCCTGTTGAACAACAAGCCATTGAATTTGAAAAACGCACACTTGCGTTAAATAATATCAATGACAGAATTCAATACTACCGCCCTTTCGTCAAGGACAGCTTAAATAGACAAGCTTTATTGTGGTGCCAGTTACACCTTGCAGATGAACTTTATGCTTTAGCTAAAGCACCGAAAACCCAATTCCTAATTGATGAACTTCCACACCTTCTCTCGCCTTATAACCAATTAGGCAAGCGCTTGGTTGCCATCAAACAATCGCAGTGGGAGTTAATTGAAAAATCAAAACTGCACACCGCTCAGGCAAGTGTTAATCAAGCTTTGTCACAGCGGCAATTTATCATGCAGTTTAATCAACAAGACTGTGTATTAACCAATACACTGAATGAAGAACCCATCAATACCAATATTGATATTCGTCTTGCCAAATATTTAATTCATCAACCTATTGAACAGTGCAGAAAACAAGCTTGGCTTGCCTATCAAATTCGGGCAAAAGACAAACAAGCCTCACCGCTAGCATTAATCCATCACATACAAAAACAACACTCTAGTCTTCAAGACTATGATAATACCGCGCAGGCACAATTATCAGTTCATGGGTTAACCCCCCAACTGTTAGCGCAATTCTTAGCCAAACAGACAA
>NZ_JACJFI010000408.1 GCF_014164505.1 Shewanella sp. SG41-4
TAGCCTTGCTCCATTGAAGCAATAAACTTATTAGACTCTGCAATAGACTTATTCATTTCATTAATTAAGCTTGAAATATCCGTCTGTAAATTGGCAAACTCCCCTTTAATGGCACCAATAGCCTGTGCATTTAAGTTATGTTTTAAATACAGCATATTATCTTTCATCGCAGTTAAAATAGGAGGCATTTTAGCTTCTGCACGACGCATACTTCTCACTAACGTTTTATATGAACGTTGGGTCTCATTGAGCTTGTTGGTGCTATTACGACGTAAACTGGCTTTGCTGATCTCTTCAATTTCAGTTTGCCATTCTTCAAATAATGCATCCGCGACATCTTCTACTTTACCAATTCGGTCGGTAACTTCGTCGGCAGCTGACTGTGCCGATTCATATTCATCTTTTGCTTTATTGTAGGCGTGTTCTAAATCACCGCCATCAAATGCCAATAAAGCCTGCATTTCTTCTAAAGCAGAACTAAATTTTTCTTGGGCTTCTTCTTGTGATTCTTTTGCTTTTTGCACCCGATCTACCATTATGTCGCGCTTGTGGTAGCCAACTTTTTCCATTGCACCATAATAGGCACTTTGGCAGCCACTCAATAGTAAACTGCTACTGAGTAGCGCAAGTGATATCCATTTTTTCATCAATGTGTCTCTTTATTGTGTGAGGCGAACGTTTCTTCGTTGAGGTTAATTATCTAATCAAGTTAACAACCTAATTGAGTTACCTAATTGAGTTACCTAATTAAGTTAGTTACCTGATTTAAATTTTGCTGCGTCGATGATGCTCCATAAATGGAATAAACCACCAATAATGGCTGGGATGACCAACACAAAAAAGAAATAGCAAACAGCAGTAATGCAGAAGAATAACAAAGCCGCTAATATACGCCCTTGTAAAAGCTGACCTAGGCCTGGGAAAAATAAACTTGCGACAGCTGCGAGTACATTACCCGCCGAACCTTGTTGTGACATCAATTTGCTCCATTATTCGATGACTATTATGTTATAACATTGTACGAAGTTAGTGACTGAATACAAATGTTATCTCCACTAACGTGGTATGAAATAAGGATTATTATGCCCAAAAAGTTTGATTACAGCCCTATTGTGGCTTTTTTTAGTGGGATTTGGCAGTTTCTACTCCATCTCAAACAGCGGCTTACTGAAGACCAAATCAATATACGAGCAGGTCATTTGGCGTACGTGACTTTGTTGTCACTGGTGCCTATGTTGGCTGTCACCATGTCGATGTTATCGGCCTTTCCAGTGTTTCAAGGCATTCGCGGCAATATTGAAGGCTTTATTTATAATAATTTTATTCCTGCGGCGGGTGATACGGTACAAGTGCATATTAACGAATTTGTCGCTAATGCATCTAAAGGCACCTTTGTCGGTATTATTGCGTTAGTGTTCGTTGCCATTATGCTGATTTCAGCTATCGACAAAGCATTGAATAACATTTGGCGGATTACCGAAAAACGCTCATACGTGGTGTCATTTTCGATGTACTGGATGGTATTAACACTGGGCCCTGTACTTATTGGCGCAAGCTTAGTCGCAACCTCTTATGTTGTGTCATCAGAGGTTGTCGCAGGCAGTGAATTATCTGGGTTAGTCCCGTGGATTGTTGAACGTCTGCCGTTGATATTTTCTGCAGCATCGATATTACTGTTATATATGGTGGTACCAAATAAGAAAGTGCATTTTTCTCATGCTTTATTAGGCGCAATTGTTGCCGCGGTATTATTTGAAGCAGGCAAAAAAGGCTTTGCGTTTTATGTGACCCAATTCCCGAGTTATGAAGCTATTTATGGTGCACTGGCAGTAGTACCCATCTTATTTGTATGGGTGTATTTATCGTGGATAATTGTGTTGTTAGGAGCAGAAATTACTGCCGCTTTACCAGAGTATCTGGAGAGTTTGGCTGTTATAGCGGAAGATCTAAAAGCTGAAATATTTGCAGAGGCTGAGGATGAAAATGTCAATGATGTCCACGATCCTATCGTGGTTGATAAGTCGGGCTCATTTGATAAATCATAACCATTACGAATGTATTTAATTGATTCAGTTACTGCCTGTTCCACAGGAAAGTGCGCGCCAATAACCTTAGCTAAACAAGGTCGCTCATTATCGGTGCCCTATATTGTGGATTGAATAACTAACCCCCAAAAAACATATTTTAAGGCAGTTATGATTGCATTAATTCAACGAGTTAAACGCGCTTCAGTGTCGGTAGACAATACAATAGTCGGCAAAATTGACCAAGGCTTGTTAGTATTACTAGGTATAGAACGCGAAGCTAATATTGAGAAAATGATTAAGTTAGCTACAAAAGTCATTAATTATCGGGTGTTTAGTGATGAAGATGGCAAAATGAATCTTAATCTGACTCAAGTCGGGGGGCAATTATTGGTGGTGTCACAATTTACCTTAGCTGCAGATACTGGCAAAGGCTTAAGACCCAGTTTTTCCTGCGCAGCTACCCCAGAACAAGCTGATCGTCTTTATCTGGCTTTTGTCGAATATTGTCGCCAACAAGGGGTTATGACACAAACGGGGCAATTTGGTGCAGATATGCAGGTTGAGTTGGTTAATGATGGCCCA
>NZ_JACJFI010000409.1 GCF_014164505.1 Shewanella sp. SG41-4
TATACAAAATATTAATAGCCAAATACCAGAAGATATTAGCTGGTGCATGTATCCAAGTGCTAATAATAAAGCCTTTACCAACGTGGATTTAAGTGACATAAATAGGCCGCTTTTTGTTGCGCCAAACGTCGATACAGATCAACTATTCAGCCTGAAAGCCACTGCCACATTTGATGGCCAAACCATTAGTGATGACGTTAATTTACTCGTAACTAAAGAGAAATCAGCCCCATCAGACGCTTACTTCAATTATCCTGTTGCACGAATGCACGCATACAAGCCTAACTCACCTTATGCTAACAATCTGGCCTATTGTGTTTACTCAAACCAACTAGTCGATCAATGTAATATTCTTAACGAGCTGCCCTTCATTAGCCAAGATACTAATCCAGATCCGATTGATACTATTATGGACAGAGTACTCGTTTCAAACGACTGGATGGGGGCAAACTTTGAAGCCTATTTACGCGCACAAACTCACAATGATTTTGTAGAATTGTTGCAATCTGTGACGGCTTTAGTCATCAGTTACGATATCAGACCAGCCTTTTATGCTGGTTTTATTGGAGCAATATATCTTGACCCTGAATACCTGTGGTTGACTACTGCTCAGCGAGATACGATTAATGAAACGCCTGATTATCGCAGCAACTTTGGTGAAGATCTTAATTACCTTTCACCATATCGTTATGTCAAAAACAACGATTATGCTGGTCCATATATAGAAAAAGGCAACCGTACTAATCGTACCATGGAGAACATGTCTTCTAATTTATCTAGACTCATGTACCACGAACTTGCCCATGCGAATGATTATTACCCACAAAGTATTCATACCAATATTCAAGGTCCAACCTTGAAAGATGAATTTAATCGTCGATTTGAGTCTGAAGCGATGACATCAAATCAACTTAACATCCGCTACCCATTAACCAGTACTGAAATGTATGCTCTTGCTAACGTTCAATACTCTGGTGAAAATGCAAATAGCACCCAAAAAGCCTATACTCCAAGTGATGTAGCGCTATTTTTCTCAACTGACCTCGCAAACGATGACTATGCTTATTCATCAACACGAGAAGATGTTGCCATGCTATTTGAAGAAGTGATGATGAGCCATCGCTACGGCGTATTACGTGATACCGCTATTACTGATAAACCAGAAGTAGAGTCAAGTTCAACGATTGTGGTTGAATGGGGCCAACGTGGCCGAGTCGGTCAACCTGAGTTATACGATCGCGCTAGCTACGTCTTGAGCCAAATGTTACCTGAAATAGGGGTAAAACAAGTGATGGACAGTTTACCTGCACCAGTAGCGTTAGTTAAAGGCCAAACCTGGGCACAAAACTTGGTGCTAACAACTGATCCATCAAAATCACCACAGAAAGTCACATCACAAACTGAGCAAAACGCAGTTGACACAAGACCATTACAATTTAGTGGTAGTGATCACCTGAAGCAATAAGCCATTGACTCACTAAACAAAAAACGCCAAATGCATGCATTTGGCGTTTTTTATTGCTTACTTAGATAAACTGACGACGATAATTTTCCTCAGGTATTATAACCTAAGCATCTCTTTTATAAACGGAATAGTCAGTTTACGTTGATGTACCATAGAGGCCTTATCGAGTTTATCGAGTACATCGAACAAAGTACGTAAATCACGCGCCATACGCGTTAGTAAAAAGCGCCCTACTTCGTCAGATAACTGCAAACCACGCATTGCAGCTCGACGCTGCAAGGCCACGAGCTTTTCATCATCTGCCATTGGTTGT
The DNA here is from genome assembly GCF_014164505.1 of Shewanella sp. SG41-4. GTDB lineage: Bacteria > Pseudomonadota > Gammaproteobacteria > Enterobacterales > Shewanellaceae > Shewanella. Next base: position 1,779 of record NZ_JACJFI010000409.1, read on the forward strand.
AATTGATAGATTAATCCCCATTGCATACGAGAAACCAGATCAGGCAAAGAAAAGCCCGTTTCAGAAGGCGATGCTTTTCCGCTAACAATTAAGCGGCAATCTTGTTGTTCAGCAATTCGATTGTATAAATGAAAAATAGCTTCTTCCCATACAGGATGACCCGCTATGGCTTCTATATCATCAATACAAATCAATTCTAGAGATTCTAGCCCCTCAAATAATGCTGGTGAAATACTGGCATGGATACCTAATGGAATATAAAGAGTACGGCGTTCCAAGTCATTAGCAAGGGCACAAGCAGCGTGCATTAAATGTGTTCGGCCAGACTTTTCTGGACCATAAACATACAAAGAAGACGCAAGATTGCCCTCAGCGCTAGCTTGAAGTTTCTGGATCAACTCATCATTACCCGAAGCAGGATAATAACTCTGAAAGGTTTCATCGTCAGGTAGATAAACGGGTAAAGATAATTGTCTTGGTGAGTTTTGTGTCACTCAGATAGGTCTCAAAATCATAAACTAACTAACGTTATTATACCTAAATCCCTCAATTATGCGAGTATCAGCGAGAAGCCTGCATATAAAGATGACCTTGATATAGCATTTTGCGCTGTACGATTACATTGTACAGCGCACCTGTTGATAATACTTATTGGCCTAACCACTGATAAAGCAATTTAGGCTTCGAGTTGTCGGTCTTAGACTCATAAAATGACTCCACACTACCTGCTGTATCTAATTGTGATAACCGACTATCAATATTAAGCAATCGTTGCAAGTCATCTACACTGCTAAATAATTC
>NZ_JACJFI010000040.1 GCF_014164505.1 Shewanella sp. SG41-4
ATGACTATGACTATATAAGATTTTTAAGAACGTATTACGTCGAACCAAGGGGGGATTACGACGGTATTAGAAGCAATTAGATTCGATAATATTCGCCACTCGGAGTGTAAGAAAATTGGCCCCGTTGAGCAGAAACTCTTAGAACTACGCTATTTTTCGTTGCATAAATGTAGGCAAATATTAATTTAATCAACAACTAGAAGTAACTAAATTGAAAAAGCCTTCTAGTCATTTAATGATGTAAATAGAACCAGCAACGTTCTTTTTTTGGTGGAGTCCAACTGTAACCATTCAGAAATACGACTAACTGGTCAGGGTCACCATCTAGACTTTGATGAATAACGATAAATAATTGCGCTGCCACGATAAGAGTAATAATGAGCATTTCCCAAAGCATATTTACCGAATTAGGAGCTCATAGATTTGATGAATATTCATTTTCGAATAGCATGGTTTCGTGTGGTTGCTTTTGCCTTTATGTGGGTCATACTCACTGAGGGGTCAATAAACTCATGGTTGGTTGGCGTGCCGGTAGTGCTCGTTGCTGCGTTGATAAGTATGGTACTGGTGCCTCCTTTTTCCTGCTCGGTGATCCACTCTGTACGCTTCGTGCCTTTTTTTATTTGGAACTCACTTCGTGGTGGTGCCAATGTAGCGTGGTGCGCATTAAATCCAAAAATGCCCATAGCCCCTGGCCTAATTGATTTCCCCTTACGTCTGCCTCCGGGAATATCCCGTGTATTCATGGCTAATACTGTCAGCCTGCTACCTGGTACATTGAGTGTCAATTTGGGAAAAAATCATTTAAAAGTTCATGTGCTTGATACACGAATAAATGTGTTGCCGGAACTAATGACGTTAGAAAAAATAGTTGCCAAAATGTTCAATATCTCTTTGAAGAATGCTAAAGAAGATTAATGCAATGAAGATATTTAAAGACAGGCCTTTCCTGTTGTAACCAGTGACATTTACGCACAAGAGTTAACGAGTACCGTCACTCAGGCCGAGAATAATCAGGCCTACTTAACGGTAGTTAACGAGGCGCCATGATGTTAGGAATAGTAGGGATATCTGATGGTGGCTCTGGCTTAGTCGATTTGCAGTCGCGATATAGTGTTATGAGCACCTGAATATCAAGGTTGGTTAGAACGATTGTATAACAGTGACTACATGCATAACTTGCCCAAGTGCCTATGCCCAGTTTGGTTAATCAAGTAGTACCAAAGACCCACAGAGTCATCCTAGTCAATGTCGATGACACTTATCTACAACCGGAGAGGGAATTTCGACATAAGCTAAATTGTCAGTTTTTTTGTTCTGGCCGATGCTGCTAAATTGCATATAGTGCACGCATAAAATATTTAAAAATGTATCCATACGTTATGGAAATTAAAGAGTTGTAGGAAAGAGAAATTAACGCCTCTGTCAAGCACGTTGGGCACAACACGAGGCTATTCTGGATAATCTAGTGTGCGAGGTAAGCGTCAATATGGTGCAGAATACTTTGAACTATCTTAACCCCAAAACCCATCTTGTAAAGGGAGCGGCTCGTAAACAAATACCTGCGCTGGCTAGGTGTATAGATGCAGATCTTGTTGTCAGGGGAAATACTGCAGAATCAATCCTGAATCAGAAAGATTGCTTCCAACTCGCGGTCAAACCACTAGGCCTTAAAACCCCGATTATATTGGACGATTAAATCCCTATGCAAACTCTATATCTCTCACTGGCTTTGTTCCTCTTGCTGAACCTCATTATTGGAATGTGGCGGGTGTTGCGCGGCCCAACGGCAGCTGATCGCATGTTAACGGCACAGTTGTTCGGCACCACATCAGTGGCGGTAATGTTATTACTGGCTCAAGCGACAGACAAACCAGCTCTTCATGATGTGGCATTAGTATTCGCCTTACTTGCTGCGGTAACCGCGGTAACTTTTGTCCGGCGAGTCTGGGGCGATAGGGAGACAAAGCATGACACTCATTAATGTCCTATCCAGCATCCTACTCTTCACTGGAGGAGCTTTCTTCCTAGCAGGCACTCTGGGCTTATTGCGATTTCCAGATGTATATACTCGCTTGCATGCTTTGACCAAAGCCGACAACGTGGGTCTGGGTCTAGTGGTCGCAGGGTTGGCTGTTCAGGCACAAAGCTGGGTCATCGTTGGGAAACTGATGCTTATCTGGGCTTTTGTGGTGCTTGCCAGTGCAACCACTTCCCATTTGATTGCAAGACGTGCATTGCAGCGAGGTATCAAGCCTTGGAAACGTTAAGCCTCGTTTACTGGGGGTTTGATAGCCTGTTAGTAATCGGCTTATTTTACCTAGCCTGGCAAGCTCTCGCCAGCCCAGATATGTTCAAATCGATTGTGCTGTTTATCAGTTTCGGATTATTAATGGCTTTAGCTTGGGTAAGGCTCAATGCTCCTGATATCGCTCTGGCTGAGGCGGCTATTGGTGCAGGCCTGACTGGCGCCCTGTTACTGGCCGCGTATGCGCGGCTAAAGGATCCCCGTGTTGATGAGTCTAACAGTGAGGAAGCGCAGCCAATTATTCCGCATAAATCGATTAAAGGTGATACAAATGATGAGTAAAAAGATACTTGGATACTCGAATCAGTATGAACCTGATGCTAATAATATGTCATTGATAGATATTGGCGGCATTATGACTCCCCTTCCCCTCGTCAGAGATTTCTGTGTGGTTTCCTTTTATAAGCTGCTACCCAGCCAACGTCAGGTGGCAGCTCAAAATCAGGAGAGATGATATGGATACAAGACCTTGGTTATTGTTGCCACTATTGCTGGTGCTCGGTGTTGTACTCAGTTATGCCGTATTGTCTATACCTGAACCAGCACAAGACCTGCCAACAATGCTGACCGACAACATGACGATCAGTGGCGCACACAATCCTGTGAGTGCGGTGCTGCTAAACTTTCGTGGTTACGATACTTTGCTGGAGATGGGAGTCTTACTGGCAGCTCTACTTGGCGTATGGTCTCTGGACGAAATGCCCACTTATCGCGGATCAGCCCCGGACCAGATTCTGGACATCATGTCTCGTCAGCTGATTCCCGTGTTTATTTTGGTGGCCGGTTACTTAGTGTGGGCAGGAGCTGATGCACCGGGGGGGGCCTTTCAAGCCGGTGCCCTGTTAGGAGCAGCAGGTGTATTGCTAAGGCTTTGCGGATGGCGGATAGACAACCGTTACTCAGGACTTCCGTTGAGAGTATTTTTAGTCTTGGGACTAGGTATGTTTGTAATGGCTGGTACGTGGGCGTTGCTGATGGGAGACGAATTCTTACGATATCCGCCAACTGTAGCCAGTGAACTGATGTTGATGATCGAATCGGCGGCTACCCTTTCCATAGGTGTAACACTGGCGGCACTGTTCCTCGGTGGGCGGCCGAAGGGGGAGGAGAAGTGAGCCATATTTACCTCTATGCACTACTTGGATTGGGCTTGCTCGTTTTGGGCCTGCACGCGTTAATTGTTTATGTTAATTTGCTGCGCAAAATACTGGCTATCAATGTGATGTGCACCGGGGTGTTTCTGGTTTTGGTATCGTTGGCATCACGTAATAACGATGTCCAACCAGATCCTGTGCCTCATGCCATGGTGATTACCGGTATCGTGGTTGCCGTGTCAGCCACTGCGTTGGCACTCATTTTGATGCTAAGGATAAAAAGGGCAACCGGGAAAAATGAACTCGTAGACAATGATTATGAATGACATCTTTGTGTCTGGGACCGAGAAAATATGAGTTATATCATATTGTTTCAATGATTGAGTGCCATGCAGACAAAACACCCAAAGGTTGTAATACAGCAAGAAAGGACTATCGGACGAAATCAGTGAAATTTTTATGCTTCGCATCTGCGCTCTACTCGATGATAAATGGCCTTATTTGGAATGGGTAGGCCCTGCTAAGTGAGTAGCCGGAGAGGTTGTTAAAGAGTTCTGCGGTTATTTAGGGGCAGGCTCTGAACACTAAAAAGGACAATATCGCAGCATGGAGTTAATATTGGAGCAAGTTCCGTGGATTGTGATGCCGATCATATTCCCTTTGATAGGGAGTATGGTTTGCTTTCTGTTTCCGGCAAAAGCTAAATCACTGGGTCTGCTGACTTCGCTGGTTATTTTGACATGTGTGATTGGGCTCGGCTGGCAACTCAAAGCGCTAGGACCGCTGCGTTACCCCATGGGTGGTTGGGGTGCGCCATTGGGCATCGATCTTTACGCAGATGGTCTGAGTCTGCTAATGCTATTAATGGCGGCACTGGTAGGTCTAGGTATCAGCATCTATTCCAGCAGTTATTTCTGTCGCGATAAAGCGAACCATTTTTGGCCGTTGTGGTTATTCCTGTGCGGGGCGCTCAATGCATTATTTCTGTCAGCTGATATCTTCAATCTCTATGTCACACTGGAATTACTAGGATTAACGGCAGTAGCTCTTGTGGCGTTGGCCGGTAGCGCCAATGCCCTGATCTCCGCTATGCGTTATCTATTGGTCAGCCTACTTGGCTCCTTGTTCTATCTGTTGGGCATTGCCCTTATCTACCACAGTGTTGGTAGTCTGGACATTGCAATACTAGCACAACAAGTAGAACCATCGCCTGCAGTGTGGGCGGCGGTGGGATTGATAAGTACCGGCCTACTGCTCAAAACAGCGCTTTTCCCAATGCATTTTTGGTTGCCGCCTGCCCATGCCTCAGCCCCAGCCCCCGTGAGTGCGCTCATGTCCGCATTGGTGGTCAAAGCTTCCTTCTATATTCTGCTACGCATGTGGCTGGAGTTCTTTCAAACGCAAGGTGGTTCATTCGCTGATTTACTGGGACTGCTCGGCGCCGCGGCCGTCCTTTGGGGCGGAATCCAAGCGCTGCGCCAGACACGGTTAAAATTACTTATTGCCTACTCGACAGTATCGCAGCTGGGATATCTGTTTCTGGCTTTTCCGCTGGGGACTAGCCTTGCCTGGAAGGGAGCGCTTTATATGTTGTTCTCCCACGCCATGGCTAAGGCGGCGATGTTTATGGCTGCGGGTAATATTCAGTTTTTTGCGGGGCATGACCGCATAGCTGAACTCGGACCTATAACCCAACGCTTACCGTTGACATTGACGGCATTCGCCCTAGCAGGTATCAGTCTTATGGGGCTCCCTCCCAGCGGGGGCTTCATTGGCAAGTGGCTATTATTGCAGGCATCAATAGAATCCGGACAGTGGTGGTGGGGGATTATTCTGCTGCTTGGTGGATTTTTGGCCGCTGGCTATGTATTCAAAGTCATTAGTCATGTGTTCACCCATGACCAGCCTATAAGCCGAGCTGGAACGCTGCCAGCTACGATGGAGTGGAGTGCTTTGGGGTTGGCTTTAATAGCAGTGCTCTTGGGCATGTTCACTTACTGGCCGTTGGCAATATTAGAAATAGGTTCACCTATTGGCACAGGGTATAGCGGATGAATTTGAATACGGCTCTGCCATTGTTGATCCTTGCCAGCTCTTTCTTGCCGGGACTGATAATATTCTGTTTACCTGAGGATCGTGTCGTCACCCGCACAATCCTTAATCTGGCAGGTGCGCTATTTAAGATTGTTCTGGTAGGGGGAATGTTTTGGGGCATATTACACGGCTATCATTTCGAGGCTCGCTTAACCCTCTTGCCAGGACTCGACTTGGTACTGCGCTCCGACCCATTGGCGATGCTTTTCGTGACACTTTCTTCCGGATTATGGCTAGTCACTACCGTTTATGCCGTTGGATATCTGGAGGGTTCACCTCATCGCAGCCGATTTTTTGGTTTCTTTAGTCTGTGTGTTACTGCCACTACAGGTGTTGCCCTTGCGGGGAATTTAATTACCTTCCTGTTTTTTTACGAACTACTGACCCTTTGTACCTACCCACTGATCGTACATCGCGGAACCGAAATAGCACGCCAGGCCGGCAGAAATTACCTTATCTACACTATCATCGGGGGGGCATTGCTACTTCTGTCTTCTGTGTGGTTGTATACGCTTGCCGGCACTCTGGAGTTCACCGACCGCGGTTTTTTGTCCGGTCTTGATGCCTCATTGCACCCAACTCTGATGATCATTTTCGGCTTATTTATTGTCGGGCTGGGGGTAAAAGCGGCTTTGGTTCCCCTGCATGGCTGGTTACCTCAGGCTATGGTTGCCCCTGCGCCTGTGAGTGCGCTACTGCACGCCGTGGCGGTTGTAAAGGCGGGAGCATTCGGCATAATACGGGTTGTTTATGATGTGTATGGCATTGAGTTTTCCAGCAGTTTGGGGCTAACCTTACCCCTAGCAATATTGGCTGCTGTGACCATAATTTATGGCTCGCTGCGCGCCTTATTTCAGGACGAACTTAAACGTCGACTCGCATTTTCTACGGTCAGCCAAGTGTCCTATATAGTGCTAGGCATAGCGCTTGCCAGTCCTATTGCGACGCTGGGAGGACTGATCCATCTAGTGCATCAGGGAGTACAAAAAATAACCCTTTTTATGTGCGCAGGTAACCTCGCCGAAACCCTAGGGATTCATAAAATCAGCGAGATGAACGGGGTCGGACGTCGAATGCCTTGGACCATGGCGGCATTCACCATTGGCGCCTTCGGTATGATAGGTGCCCCGCCGCTCGCAGGTTTTTTTAGCAAATGGTATCTAGGGCTAGGGGCATTGGATGCAGGGCAAGTCTGGGTGATATATGTCCTAGCAGTAAGTAGTGCCCTCAATGCCGCCTACTTTTTACCCATATTGTATACTGCTTGGTTTAAGGCTCCTCCTGATAGCTGGCCGGCCGAACGCTCTTTTGGAAGCAAAGAGACTGCTTGGACATTACTTATCCCCCCCTTGGTTACCGCGCTGTTGACATTGGCTTTGGGGCTTCTGGCATCGGCACCGTTTAACCTATTGGAATGGACTCGAGTAATTGTGAGTCGAGGATTTGCCTAATGAACGCCACAGTGAATGTATTCCTACTTTTATCAGCACTAGGCTTGCCGCTGCTATTGGCGTTCCCTGCACTGCATACTCGCTTACCTAGGCCGATACATATGGCATTATTGCCAGCTGCTACGCTCGTGTTTATCCCTGTGGATTTTGCTATTGAACTGCCCTGGTTTTGGATGGGCGCGGGGCTGGGTCTCGACGCGCTATCCCGCTGGTGGCTGGCGATGTCAGTGGTGGTATGGGGCGTTGGAGCAGCCTTTTTGCCTACTCCAGCCAAACGTGATGACTATAATCAACAGACTAGCTTATTGCTATTATTTTTGGTTGGGCAGATTGGCGCAGTGCTGGCGACGGATGTGATTGTCTTCTTCAGTTTTACGACCCTGATGAGCTACGCGTGTATTGGCCTCTTGCTTGCTCATGATGACGAAACTACGCGCCGTGCTGGGCGGATATATCTCGTGCTAGTGATCCTGGCAGACATTGTGCTATTCGAGGCCATGATGACGGCCACCGCAACAACAGAATATCTGGACTTCGCCACCTTAGCCAAAGCAATTGCGCTATCAAAGTCATCTTCTTTTTATCTGTCTATGGTAATTGTCGGCATCGCCCTCAAGGTAGGAGTGTGGCCATTACATCGATGGCTATCTTTGTCTTATTACTCGGTTCGGCCGACGATGGCGCTGCTGTTGTGGCTCGGCCCTGTCGCTACTGGCTTGCTTTGTGGCCTGCGTTGGTTGCCGTTGGGTGAACTTGCCGCCCCCATGGCTGGGGCCGTACTACTAGCGATCGGCTTTGCGACAATCCTTTATGCCATGCTGTCAGTTTTGTGGGTTCAATGGAAACAGCGATTTATCTGTGTTTTCTTCATTGCGACGGGAAGCTTTGTTATAGGCTTGGGGACGGGGCTGATCAAACCTGCCCTATGGAATCAATATGAAGACTCGGCCCATGTCTTCGTTGCCTCTCTAGGATGGGGGCTGGCATTGATGACCGCAGGGCTAGAATGGCTCAAGAATGGAGAGGAAACATCCGGTTCAAGGAATGAGAATCTGACGAAATTGACTGCAGAGCGCTGGTTTGATGCCTTCATTCGTTGGGGAGAGTGTATGGGAAACGATACTTTACCAGAATTGCGTGATTCATGGTTTGCTAGATTTAAGGGACTCTGGCAAAAGCGAGGATGGCAAAACGCGTTCGACACCGGTGAATACTTTTTGCAGCGTTGGTCAATTGCGACCACTCTATTTATACTCTTAGTTATTGTAATTCTTGTTCTTTTGCTGCTGGATGCTATGTAGACACAGTAAGATAAGTTACTTAATAGGACATAGTAAAATTGTGTTAGAACCTGAGGGATCCCCACGAATTTAATAGCATGCTGGTGGGTCCTTGATTAAATCTTTCAACGTCTTAACCCCTACTAACCAGTGAGATTTCAGCCACTTCAAATACTTATATTTTTAGGATCTTAAGCTTCAAAATTATTTTAATAGATTAATTTATCTCATCTACTATTCCGAGTGGAGATTATATCGACCGGACAAGAACGATTCTGTATTCGTTAGCAAAGCAAAAAAGGTTCATCAGTACTGAACTTTCCAGAGGTGATTACGGTATTGATAAAGAGGTTAACAAGACACATATTTCAGAGTAAACATATCGATACGTTGGACACATAGTATTAAGTTTACGTTTACGTAAAAATAATACTGAGTTTTTACTCGAAATTGGGTATGGTTAGACAAACCAACTATCTGATTGGACCAGTAACAAGCTGCATTTTGTTGCCGAGACCAAACTAAAATACAACATAACCAAGGAATGATCTTATGCCTATTTACCAAGCTCCTCTTCGCGATTATCAATTCATTCTGTCTGAACTGCTTAATGTCTATCAACAAACTGATTTACGCGGTTTTGATGAGTTAGATGCTGAGCTAACTGATGCGATTTTACAAGGTGTTGCCGATTTCAGCACCGACATCATGCTGCCACTCAATGCCAGTGGTGACTTAGAAGGTTGTAAACTGGTTGATGGTAAGGTCATTACCCCTACAGGGTTCAAACAAGCTTACAAACAATACGTAGAAGATGGTTGGGCAACATTAACCTGCGACCCTGAATTTGGGGGCCAAGGATTACCTGAAGTTATCGGCACATTTGCAACTGAAATGAAAACCGCTACCAATATGGCTTTTGCCATGTACCCAGGCTTAACCCATGGCGCCTATTCTGCTATTCATGTTCACGGCAGTGATGCACTCAAGCAAAAGTATTTAGCCAAACTGGTCAGTGGCGAATGGACTGGCACCATGAACTTAACAGAGTCTCATGCAGGTACAGATTTAGCCTTACTGCGCACTAAAGCCATTCCTGCTGGGGATGATCTTTTTGCTATTAGCGGTGAGAAAATCTTTATCTCGTCGGGCGATCACGACCTTGCCGACAACATCATTCATTTAGTATTAGCGCGTTTACCAGATGCACCGAATGGTGTTAAAGGTATTTCATTATTTGCGGTGCCTAAGTTTTTAGTCAATGCCGATGGTAGCTTAGGCGAAGCTAACAAGCTTAGCGCAACAGGTCTTGAGCATAAAATGGGTATTCATGGTAACTCAACATGTGTCATGCATTTTGACGGCGCAATCGGTGAGCTTGTTGGTGCACCACATCAAGGCTTAAAAGCCATGTTTACCATGATGAACCAAGCACGTTTAGGTGTCGGTATTCAAGGTTTAGGCGTATCAGATATTGCTTATCAAAATGCCCTTGTTTATGCCAAAGAGCGTATTCAAGGTCGCGCATTAAGTGGTGTAAAACAGCCAGAGCAAGCTGCTGACTCGTTATTAGTCCATGGCGACATTCGACGTATGCTGTTATCACAAAAGTCGTTCAACGAAGGTACACGTGCGCTAATGGGTCAACAAGCGCTGTGGCTTGACCAAGTAGAACGTCATACCGATCCTGAAAAAGCCAAACAAGCGAATGCACTTGCAGCATTGTTTACCCCTATTGTTAAAGGCTTTGTCACCGACCAAGGCTTTAAAGCGTGTGTAGATGCCCAGCAAGTTTATGGCGGCCATGGTTATATTAACGAATGGGGTATGGAACAGTTTGTGCGTGATATCCGTATTGCAATGATTTATGAAGGTACTAACGGCGTACAGGCACTTGATTTAGTCGGCCGTAAATTACTTAGCGATAAAGGCGCTGCATTAACCTTGTGGTCAGGTATGGTGAAGGAATTAATTCAGCAACACGCGGGTAATGACGCAATGAAACCTTACCTTGCCGGTTTAATGGATGCTGCAGGCGATCTTGAAAAAGCGACCGGTTTTATTGTGCAGTCAGCCAGTAAGAATCCTGATCTTATTGGTGCAGCGTCAATGGCCTATATGCAATTGTTTGGTATTACAGCGCTGGCGTGGATGTGGACTCGTATTGCTGCAACGTCATTAGCCGCATTAGAAGCAGGTACTGAAGAGACTGGCTTTTACCAAGCTAAACTCAGCACAGCAAAATTCTTTATGAGCTATTGGGGTAGTCAAACCCGCAGCTTACGCAAACAAATTGAATCGAGCAGTGCTGATATTGTCGATTTCGCAGAAGCCGATTTTTAATGGCGATATAAAATTGTAAAAAAGCCGCTTCAATATTGATTGAAGCGGCTTTTTTTATTCTGTGTCGAGTCTTGAAATGTGGTTTAAATAAATATTGATTAACGTGAGCTAAGCTCAAACAAACTAACCATTAATCCCACAAAAACTCACGAAAATGCTTACGACAAACCGACTCGTAACTTTCATTACCGCCAATGGCAACCTGCTCGCCTTCACGCATTGGTTTACCGTCATGATCAAGACGCACGACCATGTTAGCTTTACGACCACAATGACAAATCGTTTTAAGCTCAACTAATTTATCAGCCCAGGCTAATAAATATTGACTGCCTGGAAATAGTTCGCCTTGAAAATCATTACGAAGACCATAACACAATACTGGAATATCAAGATTATCGACAACATGTGTTATCTGCCTAACTTGCTCTTTACTTAAAAACTGACTTTCATCAATCAATACGCAGTGAATTTTTTTCTCATCATTAGACGTCGAAATTAACTCTGTTAAATTATCAGTGCTACCGAATACCTGTGCATCGGTTTCAATACCAATGCGCGATGACACTTTGCCTACACCATAACGATTATCTATCGATGCCGTCATCACTAAAGTGTGCATACCGCGCTCACGATAATTATAAGAAGACTGCAGTAATGAAGTTGATTTTCCGGCATTCATCGCCGAATAATAAAAGTACAGTTGCGCCAAAATGAAGTGTCCTAACGGTTAATCATATAATACTGGTCATATTACCTTTTTTAACTTAGCAACAACAAACAAAAATGCCGTATTCATAACGAATACGGCATTTTTATTACAGCTTAAATAGAACGTTTTCTTACCAACGCTAGGGCTCAGTTCAAAAGACTACTTCTTAGCCCAGAAGTGTAATATAACAATGCTGATGACAAACAACACACTACAGCAAGCTAACCCAGTCATTAATGAGCCGGTAAATCCTAATACGGTGTAACCGACTAAACTGATGAAAGCGGCAATTAATGCGTACGGAAGTTGAGTTACCACGTGATCGATATGATGACAACTGGCACCTGTTGACGACAAGATAGTGGTGTCGGAAATGGGTGAACAATGATCGCCAAATACAGCACCAGACAACACTGCTGCCAGCATGGGCAACATCATCGTGCTATCACTTCCCATGGCCATATCTGCTGCAATAGGCAACATAATCCCAAAGGTACCCCAACTGGTTCCGGTCGAAAATGCGGTAATACCCGCTAATAGGAATAACACTGCGGGTAACATGGCAAACGGAATATTATCAGTGGCTAAACTTGCCATGTATTTACCCGTTTCAAGCTGACCAATCACACTAGAAATTGTCCATGCAAAAAGTAATATGTAAATGGCTGGCAACATAGAACGTGCACCAACCGACATACCTTTGAGCAACATAGACAAATCAACTTTTTGCTGAATCGCAAGAATGAGCGTCGCAATAAGACCAATTACAGAGCCAAAGAATAGTGATGAGCTAACATCGGTATTCTCAAATGCACCGAGTACGTTAAACGGTAAGTCTTTTGCTGCTAACACATCGGCGCCACTTGAAACCATAAAATACACTGTGGCAAAAACCAATACCGCGATAGGTAAAAACAAGCCAATCACTTTACCGGTATCGGCTTCAGGTAAATCTGTGACTGCGCCAGGGGGTTGGCCTTTTGACTCATCAAACAAACTACCACGCAATGCGTTTAATTCATGCTGGCGCATTGGGCCAACATCTAAGCTGAATGTTGCAACACACAGCAATAATAATAACGAAAAAATGGCATAAAAGTTCATTGGGATCATTTGAATAAAGACACTCAAATGACCAGAATCGGTAAATCCATGGGCAGTTAAAATACCGCCAATTAATGCGATAATGTATGCCCCCCAGCTAGAAACGGGAGAAATAACACACACCGGCGCAGCGGTGGAGTCCAGAATGTAAGCTAATTTGGCACGCGAAATATGGTACCGGTCAGTGATTGGACGTGAAATCGAGCCGACGACTAAACTGTTAAAGTAATCATCAATAAACACTACACAGCCTAAAAACATGGTCATTAACTTGGCATCACGTTTATTACGAATACGCAATTTAGCCCAATCAGCAAAAGCACGGGCTGAGCCGCTAACAGTGATTAATGCAGTGATCATGCCCAGCACAATCAAAAAGCCTAAAATGTACACATTCCAACTATTTAGCGCTGCGTCTTTCCAAACTAACTCGCTGGCAGTTTTTAAGACATATTCGCCACTGCCCACAAATGAGAAATCGGTCAGTAACAAGGCGCCAAACACGATGCCGACCCCTAAAGACAGCAATACTTTGCGGGTTAAAATGGCCAGAGTAATTGCCACAAGTGGTGGCAAAACAGAAAGTGCCGAATCGGCATAACTTATTATCATAATTTAATTATTTCTTCGTTGGATACGAATGGAGAAAAACTAGAAATAAGACTAAACATACACAGACAGTGTATGCGTTAACTTAACTAGTAGCACTCCACAGCAATATCCATTTAATATGAATATCATTCTTTTTATCAAGTTGATAAAAACACTATGACAGTGCAGTCCCTTTCGAGAACTGCCCCAACCAATGAGGCTGATAACCCCATTTATTTCGGCATTGCATCCTTTTATGTCGAATTATTGGCATCACCCAATTCAACATGACTCTTATGCAACGCACCTCTACTTTTGTCGTTTGCTCATAAAGCACATTACAAATAACGCGAACATACAATCATAAATCGCACATTCTGCGCCAGTAAAAAACACTAAACAGAACCACAAATAACAATAACGCCAATTTAAACCACAATTGCATAGCATTAGTTTAACGTTTTTAAATCAAATGCACACTAACGTAATGGACACAAAAACAGCAACTGCATCAAACCTTTGATTTTTGAACTGACATTTTTTAAAAATCAACATAAGAACCACTGCGAATATAAGAGTCGCCCAATAAAAAAGGTTTCTACCTTATGAGTAGAAACCTTTTGAATTAAACAACAGAACGTTTAAACGCGCCTCAAAGTCGGTTGAACGAGACTAACTTTATCAAGTCTCCATCTAACGACTTAACATCAGATTAAACAAGGTTGTTCAATGCTGGTACTGCTTCAAATAAGTCAGCAACCAAACCGTAATCCGCTACTTGAAAAATAGGGGCTTCAGGGTCTTTATTAATAGCCACAATCACTTTTGAATCTTTCATTCCGGCAAGATGTTGAATTGCGCCAGAAATACCCACTGCAATATACAAGTTAGGGGCGACAATCTTACCTGTTTGACCAACTTGCAAGTCATTAGGTACAAAGCCTGCGTCGACAGCTGCACGTGATGCACCTACTGCTGCGCCTAACTTATCAGCTAGTTGTTCTAAAATTGAAAAGTTTTCACCGCTGCCCATACCACGGCCACCAGACACAATAATGCCAGCATTACCGAGTTCAGGACGAGCTGATTCAGTAAGTGATTGAGAAACAAACTCAGTTTTTGAATCAATTACTTGGCTTAAGTTGACTACTTCAGCACTGCCTGTTGATGCTACAACATCAAACGCACTTGAACGCACTGTCATAACTTTCTTAGCATCTAAGCTTTGAACTGTTGCAAGTGCATTACCCGCATAAATAGGGCGGACAAAAGTGTCACTGCTTACAATTTCAATCACCTCAGAAATCTGAGCAACATCTAATAGTGCAGCCACACGAGGTAATGTATCTTTACCTATACTGGTTGCCGCCGCTAAAATGTGTTCGTAATCAGCCGCTATTTCAACAACTAATTTAGACACATTCTCAGCTAACTGGGCGCCATATTGAGCCGCATCAGCCACTAATACTTTACTCACGCCCGCTAAACTTTGTGCTGCACTTACCGCGGCAGCACAATCAACACCAGCAACAAGTACATGAATATCACCACCGATGGCCGCTGCAGCGCTAACCACTTTCGCCGTGTCAGTTTTCAGGCTGACATTATCGTGTTCTGCTAATACTAAAATGGTCATATTAGATCACCTTCGCTTCATTTTTTAACTTATCAACTAACTCTTCAACAGAAGACACCATGATACCCGCTTTACGTTCAACGGGAGGCGTAACGCTAAGTACTGTTTGATGTGCTCTTAAGCTCACACCAAGATCAGCCACAGCCATAATGTCTAAAGGCTTGCGTTTAGCTTTCATGATATTAGGTAATGAAGCATACCGAGGCTCATTCAAACGTAAGTCTACCGTCACAATAGCAGGCAAAGGCATTTTCAGCGTTTGTAATCCACCATCAATTTCACGAGTAACCGTAATCATTTCTCCATCAATTTTGACTTCTGATGCAAATGTCGCTTGTGGCATATCAGTTAATGCCGCGAGCATTTGACCCGTTTGGTTATTGTCTCCGTCAATTGACTGCTTACCAAAAATTACAAGTTGCGCTTGTTCTTTTTCTTGCACAGCCTTTAAGAGCTTAGCAATCGAAAGTGGCACTAACTCTTCATCGGTCTCAATATGAATCGCTCGGTCGGCACCTAGTGCCATTGCAGTTCTTAATTGTTCTTGCACCGCTTTAGGGCCAACACTCACCACAATAACTTCAGTGGCAATGCCAGCCTCTTTGAGGCGAACAGCTTCTTCTACCGCTATTTCGCAAAATGGGTTTAACGCCATTTTAAGATTGGTCGTATCAACATTTGTGTTGTCAGCTTTTACCCTGACCTTAACATTGGCATCGACTACGCGTTTAACAGGCACCAATACTTTCATAGGTTTTCCTTCTCACACCTTCAATGTATATGGACAACACACTGGCGTTCGCCAATGCAAGATGGGTTAACTTTACGTCCTGTTAACGTTAACGTCAATCAAAGTCAAACGACTGTTTACATATTTTTTGTAATTGTGGTGGCATTCATACTAAACAAGTAGATGTTCATTAATTACTTAAAATAAATGTTTAATTAAAATTAATTTCATAATTGGGTGATTTAATTTGATTCAACGACGAATAGTTTCTATTATTATGGTTATATTCAGTGATTATTAAGCTGTATTGGTAATATTAAGAGGGTTAACCTCATTTATATATATAATAAACACCTAAATAAACCACATGCAGTACTGAAACTTACCTGGAACGTTGATAATTTTATCTCTTATAACTTTTTATTTTATAAATAAATCATTAGGAAACTATACAACATGAGTGACTTTTTAGACATATTAACCCACGGTCGTCGTTTTAAAGCTGCAGTAAAAGAATTGTCTCTTGATGATTTACGTGAAACAGCGACGAAATTAGAAAAAATCATTAGCGAACGTCAAGAAGAAGAGAAATTAGAACTGGAAGCAAATGCTGAGCGTAATGCTCGTATTGCTGAAATTCTTGCTCAAATAGAAAACAGCGGCTTATCAATTGAAGATCTAGGTGACGTGACGTCTTCGGTTAAAACAGCTAAAGCCAAACGAGCTCCGCGCCCGCCAAAATATCAAATCACTGTTGATGGTGAATTAATTCAATGGACTGGCCAAGGTCGTATGCCTACCGTATTCAAACAACAAGTTGATAGCGGAAAAAACATGAGTGAATTTTTAATTCCTGGTATGGAATAATTATTCTGAATAATGGTTAACCTCACGGTTATCCTTTAAAATTAAAAAAGAGCTTACTTAGGTAAGCTCTTTTTTATTATAGCATTTGACCGCTTTATCATCGCCATGAGAAAAGGTAAACTAACAGTCGTTGATCCATTACCCATTAATACAAGGTTACGGCTATGACTTTTACTCTTAAATATGCATTTATTGCCTCAGGTATAGCATTATTATTGAGCGCTTGTGCAAGTGATTACACGTTCAAAAGTAATTTAGACAGTAAAGCTATCAATGATTATTTTAAAGTTGGTGATGTAACGTTATATGAAGGAAGTGTTCAACCTAAAGGAACCTTTGAAACATTAGGTTTAGTTGAAGGCGAAGCGTGCCAAGAAACCAAACAAGATGCACCTCCGCAAATGGCCGTAGCACGAACCAATGCCAGAAGAGCTGCTGCAGATTTAGGCGCAAATGGTTTTGTGGTTAAAAGCTGTTTTATGATAAATGAAGCAGACAATAGTTGTTTCAGTCGTGCACTATGTGTAGGCCAAGCCATTAAAACCCCTACAGAAAAATAGTAATTCAATATAATATATTGGTAGCCTATAAATGATGAGTGCCCTATAACACTCATCAACATTTTTATATATTTAATTTATGATCCTCTTTCTCTGCTTAATTCAGGTATCGCATGACACAAAGCAACGATCAACACAGTCAAACAGATCCCGTTAATAATAAATCTAGCGTTCCATTTAGCAGCCAATTAAATGCTGTTGCAATATGCAGAACACCGTATAAACAAAAGTTTGGCATTCCTCGTCAGCCTGGCTTAGTCAATGCGGTGGGTTATATAGAGTTTGAGCCCGCGTTTAATCACCTTGATGCCGTAAGAGGAATAGAGCAATATTCACACTTATGGTTATTGTTCAGTTTTCATGAAAATCTGGCTCAAGGCTGGAAAACCACCGTTCGCCCTCCCCGTTTAGGCGGCAATGAAAAACTGGGGGTTTTTGCTACACGTTCAACATTTCGTCCAAATGGGATTGGCCAATCAGTGGTAAAACTCCATGGCGTTGTTCAACGTAAAGGCAAAGTGTGTTTGGTAATATCTGGAATGGATTTATTAGACGGCACACCAATTGTTGATATCAAGCCTTATATTCCGTTCTCAGATGCTATTTTAGACGCCAAAGGTGGTATCGCTCAAGAAGCACCAACATTGATGTCCTTAACCTATACATCGTTAGCGGCAGAGCAAATTAATCTCTATAGCCAACAAGAACAATACCAAGATATTGCCGCGCTTATTGACGGTGTATTATCGCAAGACCCTCGTCCTGCATACAAAAAAGCCAAAAACGATCCCAAACTTTATCAAGTGGCGTTATATGATTTAGATATTTTTTGGCATATCACAGCTCAAGGTATTGAAGTGTTAGAACTCAAACCGACAACAGTTGAACTGCTGAAGGATTAAATCAATGGCAGACGTAGATTACCAAGCTCAACATAAAAAACGTTTATCATGGATGCCATGGCTGTATTTTTCACTTAAACCAAAGCATTTAACATGGGCAAAACCCTGGCAAGATGGCATCCAACAGTTGTTACGTCAGCTTGAGACCATTCATATTGGTGAACAATGTTTTATTGCCCCACAAGCTCAGCTTTTTGCCGAACCTGGTAGGGACATTAACATTGGCGATCAATGTATGATTGCCGCTGACGTGTTTATGCATGGCCCAATAACCCTAGGCAATGAAGTGGCCATTAACCATGGCTGCAGCATAGACGGGGGCCGTAACGGCATCAAAATAGGCAACAAAACACGTATCGCTAACAACGTCACTATTTATGCGTTTAACCATGGTATGTCACCCAACGAACCCATTTATAAACAACCCGCGACATCAAAAGGTGTAGTGATTGGCCAAGATGTATGGATTGGCGCTCAGGCTGGCATTGTTGACGGTGTCACCATTGGGGATTATGCGGTGATTGGCATGGGCTGCATTGTCACAAAAGATATAGCCGATTTCGCCATTGTTGCTGGTAATCCAGCCCGAGTTATTGGTGACCGACGTGATAAAAAATAGCCAGCTACCATTTAAGTATCACAAAGCCTTCTTTTGAGTCGAATTAGCAGGTGACATCATTGATTCAGGTGCTAAAATGATGCTAATTCATAGCAACTATTTTGGACATCGGGAATGCGAGTTAGCAAGTACCTGCTTTCAACACAAAAAGAAACCCCTGCTAATGCAGAGGTGATTAGTCATCAGTTAATGTTACGTGCCGGTATGATCCGTCGTAATGCTTCAGGTCTCTACACTTGGCTTCCGTCAGGTTTACGTGTTTTACGTAAAGTCGAAGCCATTGTTCGTGAAGAAATGAACAAAACAGGCGCTATCGAAATATTAATGCCGTTAGTCCAGCCTGCTGATCTATGGGTTGAAACAGGCCGTTGGGACAAATTTGGTCCTGAATTATTACGTTTCCAAGACCGCAATAATCGTGACTTCGTATTGGGCCCAACCCATGAAGAAGTGATTACCGATTTAGTCCGTAAAGAATTAAGTTCTTATAAGCAACTGCCGTTAACACTTTACCAAGTACAAACTAAGTTTCGTGATGAAGTTCGTCCCCGCTTTGGTGTGATGCGCGCACGCGAATTCTTGATGAAAGATGCCTATTCTTTCCATTTAGATCAAGAAACCATGGATAGCACTTATCATGCTATGCATACCGCATACAGTAATATTCTGACTCGTATGGGCTTATCATTCCGTCCTGTACTGGCTGATACTGGTTCTATCGGTGGTAGCATGTCACATGAATTCCATGTACTGGCTAACAGTGGTGAAGATTTGATCGCTTATTCAACGGGTAGCGATTATGCCGCTAACATTGAAAAAGCCGAATCACCAATGCCAACCGACACTCTTGCAGCGCCGACTGAAGCGATGACGTTAGTGGATACACCTAACGCCAAAACGATTGCAGAGTTAGTTGAGCAATTTAATGTAGTCATCACTAAAACAGTCAAAACCTTAATCGTAAAAGGTGCTACTGACGAAGCACCATTAGTTGCCTTAGTCATCCGTGGCGATCACGAACTTAACGAAATTAAAGCCGACAAGCTTGAATTAGTGGCTTCACCATTTGAATTTGCTTCAGAAGCGGAAATTCGTGCAGCAGTTAGTGCCGGCCCAGGCTCTATAGGACCGGTTGGCTTAACGATGCCAATTATTGTTGATCATAGTGTCACAGTGATGAGCGATTTTGCCGCAGGAGCTAACGCTGAAGGTAAGCATTATTTTGGTATTAACTGGGAGCGCGACTTGCCTCTAGCGACTGTAGCGGATATCCGTAATGTAGTCGAAGGTGAGCCCACGCCTGATGGCTTAGGTACGTATGCCATGGCTCGTGGTATTGAAGTCGGTCATATATTCCAGTTGGGGACGAGTTATTCTAAATCAATGAATGCCACTGTGTTAGATGAAAACGGTAAAGCACAAGTGTTATTGATGGGTTGTTACGGCGTTGGTGTAAGTCGTATTGTGGCTGCGGCCATTGAGCAAAACAACGATGACCGCGGTATTATTTGGCCAGAATCAATTGCACCGTTTACTGTAGGCATT
This sequence comes from Shewanella sp. SG41-4, assembly GCF_014164505.1. Lineage (GTDB taxonomy): Bacteria > Pseudomonadota > Gammaproteobacteria > Enterobacterales > Shewanellaceae > Shewanella. The sequence continues at coordinate 19,834 of NZ_JACJFI010000040.1, forward strand.
TTGCCAATGAACATGCATAAGTCACATCGTGTGGCTGACATTGCCGAAAAACTTTACCAAGACTTGGCTGATGCTGGTGTCGAAGTATTGATGGATGATCGTAAAGAGCGTCCTGGGGTTATGTTTGCTGACATGGAGCTAATTGGCTTGCCGCATGTTGTCGTGATTGGCGATCGCAATATTGATGCAGGTGTATTTGAATATAAAAACCGTCGCACGGGTGAGAAACAAGACATTCCATTCGATGAGATTGTGGCGTTTTTAACCAATGCTGCAAAAGGTTAGTTATTAACGATTTAACCTGTTAAAAACGCACCTTTTGGTGCGTTTTTTTATAGCTGAAAAAACTTTTATTCGATATTTTTGATATAAATATCGATTTCAAGACCTTGATTCAATTCTGAAGTAATCTCAAGTCTACCACCTAATTTTTGCGTCACTAAATTATACACAATAGACATACCTAACCCCGTGCCACCAATATTGCGGGCGGTGGTAAAAAAGGGTTCAAATATTCTACGCTTTACTTCAGGGCTCAAACCTTTGCCATTATCTTTGTAAAACATCTTTATTTCATCACCACAAGATTTTGCGCCTAATATGATTCGTTTTTGTCCTACATAATCAGCAGAAAATGCATGTCGAAAACAATTAGATACCAGATTAGTAAAGATTTGTGCAATAGCACCAGGATAAGATTCAACAACCAAGTCTGGTTCTAATTGAATATCAAGTTCTATACCTTGCTTACGGGTTAATGGCCTAAGAGGAGAAGATATTTGTTCCAAGTATTCAGTTAAATTAACCTGCTCTTTTTCTAAAATAAGCTGGTCAGCGGCGGTGCGTTTAAAGTTATGAACTAACTCAGCAGCACGCGATAAATTACGTTCAATTAAATCTAATCCGTCAGTGAGTGTCAGAATAAACTCTTCGAAGTATTGTTGTTCTAATTCACCCGCTGAGAACAAGATTTTAAGTTTATTTAATTCATCAATACAATGACTTGTTGATGTCACTGAAATACCTAATGGAGTGTTAACTTCATGTGCAACACCAGCAACAAGATTACCTAAGGCGGCAAGTTTTTCGCTCTCCATTAAGCTGGCTTGTGTCGCTTGCAGGTTATTAATCGCACTTTTTAACTCAGCAGTTCTCTTTTCAACTTCTGCTTCTAAGGCAACATTATTCAATTCCAGTTCATTTTGATACGACTTGACCTTTTTCGCATTCACAGCTCTACCGTACAAATCAGCCAAGGAGCTCACAAACGATTGCTCATCACGGCTCCAATGCCTAATGCCTCCCTTATACTCACAACAGATAATGCCGATCATTTTACCAGCATGTCTTATTGGGCTGTCTAACATCGCTGTAATGGCATTGGGGCGTAAATAAATATCTTTAAACTCACAAGTTGCAGGATCTGCCATAGCATCACTGGCAGTAATGGTTCTTTCTGTATCGAGGGCACGAAAATATCCAGGGAACTCTAAGCGAGTTAAAGTGATGTTATTTTGCTTAGTTTGATTATCAACTAATAAAAAACAACCGATCGATTGGTTATCTTCGGTTAATAGCCATATACCTGCCCTATCAATGCCAAGTCCGCGACAAACTGAATCGATAATCAATTTTGAAGCCGAATCTAGGTCTCCAGTATCAATTAATTCTGACTTGCTTACCGCCAGTAAAACTTGCTCTAAATTTTGATTCATAATCGTTAACTTAATGTGTGCTTTGTTCAGGTTCATCCGGCATTTGATGCTGGATTTCAACAAACTTATCAAGCAACGTTAAACTAGCGTCGCACATCAAAGGATCAAATTGCTTACCCGACTGCTCGATTAAATAATCTTTTACTTTTTCCGCTGGCCAGGCTTCTTTGTAACTGCGTTTTGACAAAAGTGCATCAATCACATCAACGATGGCCATAATACGACCTTCAACAGGTATCGCAGCACCAACTAACCCACGAGGATAGCCATTACCGTCCCATCGCTCATGATGTGTATAGGCAATACGAGCACCCATTTTTGCTATGATACGGTTTGAAGCAGCAAGTAATGTGTAGCCTTTTTCTGCATGGGTTTTCATTATTTCCCACTCAGAAGCAGTCAGTTTACCGGGTTTATGTAAAATGCTTTCAGGAATGCCTATCTTACCTACATCATGCAAAGGAGCTGCATAGCGTATGGTTTCGACGAAATTTTCTTCCATACCAATATGTTGAGCCAGCATTTCACTCATCACCGCCACACGCCTTACATGAGCACCCGTTTCTTTACTGCGTTGCTCAATCGCATCACCAATAATTAGAATCAGTTCACGTTGCGTTTGCTGGACGTTTTCTTTGCTTGATAAGTTTTCAAAGGTCAAACTGACGTTGGCAGCAAATAATTCAAGGATCCTGACTTGTAAAGGCGTTAATGCTGTATCGTGTTGGAGATATAGAATACTGGTAACATCTTGACCAAACTTGTAAAACCCCACATAAATATTATCGTAAACTATCGACTTTTCTAAACTAATGGCTTCAATAATATACTCTTTCACTTCACCCGGCAGTGATTCGACATTTTCAATTTCACTGTAACTAACCATACTGCCGGTCGCGGCTAATAGATTCATGTGAGTATCTTGATAAAGATCTTCACGAAAACTGGTTAAATAGAGTGCTGAACTATTCAAATTGAGTAATTGCAATGTTTGTTCAAGAACTGCACTACCAAAATTATGCAGTGTATGGCTCAAAAGCACAGAAGAAGAAGCTTGGATTACCTTCTCCATTCCTCGCTGACTTTGTTCAATGGTTTTAATATCACGATATGAACGCAACGAGGCATAAACACATGATTTAAGTTTGGCAGCTGTTAATTCGGTTTTGGCTTTGTAGTCATTAATATCAAACTCTCTGATCACCCTTTCTTCAGGGGCGCAACCCGGCTGTCCAGTGCGAAGGATAATTCTTGTACTGTGATTATTTAACTCACCACGAATACGCTCGACCAAATCAAGCCCTGCGTGGTCGTTTTCCATCACAACATCAATAAATACAAGCGCGATGTCAGGCTCATCGCGGAGTAAAACGAAACCTTCTTCAGCGCTAAAACTTGAATAGAATGCGAGTTTTTTACCCTCAAACTCAAAATGACTTAATGCAAATTTAGTTACATCATGTATGCCCGGCTCGTCATCAATGATGGCAATCTTCCACGGTGAAAGTGGCTTTTTTTTAGTAGCATCGCTATCGACCGGTACTTCTGATTTCGTCTTAAACAGAGCCACATGCCATCCTTAAATTGGTATAATCAATTGAGTATTCGCTAACAAAAATCAACATCGACAATCTATGATGAACCCTTTACATTAGTTATATCATCTACACAGTAAGTACATACGAGTAAAAGACCACTTAAGATCTTATTATCGGTGTTTTTCAAGACTGTTATCATCAATCTCAATATGGTCTTGCAAATGAATGATCATGTTCGATTTCTCATCTCTAAGTATTAACATCGAGAATAAATTTGACAAAAATAAAGTATAGACAATAAATAGCATAGTCAACTTATTGGTAACTGGTGTATAACACAAAAAGAATTCATACTAGAAATAAGCACAATTAACAGATTAAAGGATCGAGATTGCCAGTATCAACAGCATTAGTATTAGGGGGTGGTGGGGCCAGGGCTGCTTATCAAATTGGTGTATTAAAAGCGCTAGTGCAGTTTTACCCACGCAACCATAATGTCCCATTTGATATTATTTGTGGTACATCTGCAGGTGCTATTAATGCAATATCGATAGCAACCCATGCATCTTGTTTCCATTTGGCCATAAAAAAGCTGGATTGGGTGTGGCGTCATTTTGAAACACACAAAGTCTATCGCGCTTCTATCCCTCAGGTGTTGAGGCATTTAGGGCGAATGGCCATCAAGGGGCTGCAAGATGACAAAGTCAATACTGATGCAGGCAGCTTATTGGATAATCAACCATTACGTGAATTGCTGAATAATCTTATCGATTTTAAAAGAATTGATCGTAATATTGGTAATAATGCGCTCAAAGCTATCAGTATCGACTCCTCATGCTACAACAATTCACGTTCATATACTTTCTATCAAGGCAATGAACACATTGATGATTGGCAAAGAGCGAGACGAGAAGGTATTCGCAGTTTATTAAATACTGAGCACTTACTTGCAAGCTCAGCAATTCCGATGGTGTTCCCATCAATCAAACTTAACCAAGCCTATTATGGTGATGGGTCTGTCCATCAATTATCACCACTATCTAGTCCAATCCATCTTGGTGCGAATAAAATATTTGTGATTAACTTAGACAGTCCACACAAACATTTTCCTATCGAGTTTGAATATCACCCTAAAACAGCAACAATAGCCGGACATTTATTAGATACCATTTTTTCGGATACATTGAATAGCGATTTAGAGCGATTGCAACGGGTAAACAACACATTATCAAAAATATCATCACAAGACCGTGAAACATTAAATTTGCGGCATATCGAGACTTTAGTGATGAAACCAAGCCAAGATTTAAGCCGAATTGCAGCGCGATTTTATGATGATATGCCTTTTGCAATCAGAACTTTATTGAAGCTTTTTGGTATTAATCGACAGTCAGATTCGAGTATTGTGTCGTACTTGTTATTTGAAAAAAGCTATACCACAACCTTGATTGATTTAGGCTATCAAGATGCAATGGATAGAATTGATGAGATAAAAAAATTTTTCGACATACAGGAAAAAGTTTAACCATTAAGACTAAAAAGCGATGATACATCTTTGTATTAACATCGAAATTTATTCATAAAAAAGATCGAGTTCGCTTTGTTCATCTATACGAAAGTCATGCTAGTCATCTTAGTTTAACTTGATTTAAATAAAAACATTTCACATCACAACCTTTACAAGAGTGGATTTACAATATTTAAC
>NZ_JACJFI010000410.1 GCF_014164505.1 Shewanella sp. SG41-4
ATTTTCGTCATCTATTTACGGAATTACCTAAGCGTGCACCATTAGATGATATGACTGATTTGCTGCCGTGGAATGTTGATTTAGGTGAAGCAGAATAAGCTTCACCAGTTCATTGACCGCTTACGAAGAATCGCTCTATCTCCACCTTGATGCGAGCCACTACCGGCAAAACTTTGAGGATCTTGTGACATTTATTGATGTGAAAATTCTACCCAGCATTAATAAAACATTGCTCAAACAAGCAGAAGAAAAGATGAATGACGAAGGTAATCACCCTCTTTGGAATGAAGCAGATTCCATCATTGGTCTTATTCCATCGCAAACACAGGAGTTATTATAATGAAAACCGAACATTTGTACGGAATCGACTTTCCTGATGAGCATAAGGTCCACGAGGTGGACATTGTAAAGTTCTACCATGAACAACGGTTTGATGAGCTGGATGCGGTGGTTGTCTGCAAAGACAAGAATGGTAATGTGACCGCAACCTTTGGTCAAAACAACTGGAGTTGTTTTGCATTCTCTCGCGGAAATAGGAAGAACAGCCTCAATTTTTCGCAGCTTGATTCTGCACCGGAGTTGCAACGAGAACTAAAACTATTTACTTTTGGTTGGCTGTTTAATCTATCTCCCAAAGGCAAGAAAGCTCCGAAATTCTCAACCGTAGTGGAACGATTAGCCAAAGCAAAAATAATTTATCGATTTTTACAACAAAAAAAACTTAACTCACTTGCTGCAATTTCATCGTTAGAAGTACGCCAACAGTTTGATAACTACCTAATAAATTCTAACAATTCACGAGCTAATCTTTTGCACGCTTTTGTTGCCATAAATAAAGCGATAGACAATGCCGGCTGGCATAAGGTTGCGCTCAATATCAATCCGATTAAATCCCACAATGAGTCAAAACGATTAAGCGGCAAAGTAAGCCAACAAACCTTAGTGATTCCAGAGCGCTTATGTCACGCTATTTATGGCAGGGCGATGGCACTTATTGAAGAAGCTCTGCCCCACGCACAACTCATCGCTGACACTGAGCATGCACTGCAAGACAATTACTTAGAAGGTAAGAGAATTGCAGAAACCAAGGCTGAAGCTGGTAGTGTGTATACCTTTATGAAGACGGACGGAGGTATTGATAGGCACAAGCTCGCCATTGCAGTCAAAAACTATCAACCTCGCAGTGCTAGTGAATCAATTATCCCAGTAACAAAGGAGCTGCCTAAAGTACCACTTAAAAATGGCACTGAATTTAAACGATATCTAGGACAGCTAATCACAGCAAGCTACATTGTTTGTGGTGGATTCAGTGGCATGCGTGACTCTGAGCTAGATAAACTCACCCCTACCAGTTACCACCAAGATACACTTTACGGTAAAGTTCATCACATGCTTCAATCTCATACATTTAAGCTCGGTGAAAAGAGAGAAACTTGGGTAACGGCTGCGGTGTCGAAAACTGCGATTGATTTAATGTCGATACTGACACAGAAATGGCGCAGTGAAGCTCAATATCCTGATGAAAAGCACACTGATTCATTATGGGTAAGTAAAGGGACTCGCTCACAACCAGCAAAGATAATTACAAATTGGAATCAACGCCTACGACTTTTTTGCAAGCAATTCGACTTTAATGTAACCGAAGAAGACTTCCAAGAATGCTTAGAATCTAACCCTCGGTCATTACTGAGAATAGAAAAGATGGTGGTTATTGGTCAGCCTTGGCCTATGAGCACCCATCAATTTAGACGATCTTTGGCGTTTTATTGCATTAAAAACCGCTTAAGCACACTGATTGCTCTCAAGCAGCAATTCAAACACCTCTATCTCTCGATGACTGAGTGGTACACAAATGGTGGGAAACTAGCAAGCCTTCGAGACTTAAAAGTGGATAAAAAAATACAACATGCACTTGATGAGATTAATGCAGAAACAACAACCAATAAGATCTTTAAGCAATGGCATTCTGATGAAACTTTATCGGGCTCTTATGGTAAGACAATAATGAAAATGCGTAGAGATGTGCCAACCATCTACAGTTCGTGGGATGTGATTTACAAAGCAGTAAAAGAAGGAAAGCTCACCCTTCATGGTTCATTGCATAGTTATTGCAAAAGTGGATACGATTGCGATATGGATGGAGTGGTCGCCCCTCAGTTCTGTGTAGATTGCAGGTCTGGCAGCAGTATTATTGACGAGCAGCAAGCGAAGTGGTGGCAGAAAAAGCACCAAAGTTTATCCGCTTACATGGCGTTGAGTGAAGACATCTCGGTAACAGACAGAAGTCACTATATCACTCAAGTTAGGGCCGCAGAAAACGTAATGCGTGACTTTGGTATGGAGTTTACAGCCTTTGAAGCAGGACTATCAGTGATTGAGGTTTGAATATGTTAAAAAGTGAAAATACATTGTTAGCCCTAGAGGCAGCACTAGGCCGCATTATTCAAGGTAAGCCCAAGCGCATTCCTACTCACCGTAAGCTCAGCGTAAGATCTGTCGAGGAAGAGGCAAATTTAGGTAATGGTAGCGGTTATTACTACCCTGATTTTGTAGAAAAG
>NZ_JACJFI010000411.1 GCF_014164505.1 Shewanella sp. SG41-4
ACGAATGGCTGAGCCAATATCTTTGGAATAGTATTGCCGAGGTACAGGAACATGCGACACAATGGCTATGGTTTTATAACAATGAAAGACCCAATACAGCAATTGGTGGTGTCCCACCAAAGCAACAACTGGCACTAGTGGCCTAAGTCTCTACTTTTGATCTCAGCTAAAAATGGGGAGATTACCTCAGACCTTACCAAATTGCAATCCCAGTTATTGCCGCCCAAAAGGCAAATCATTGCCGCCCTCCCGTGGTATTGCTAACCATTTTTAGCCCGCTCGGTTCAATCAAACGGTTCATTATGGCTATGCAATCGCGATGGGCCTAAGCCGGGCGCAAAAATTGCTCTAATAGAGTTCCCCTTTGGGGATCTGGCATAAAACCTGCTATACCCGAGCAACCCTAGGTAAACAATAACAAATCAAGAGAAAGAATAAAGGAGCAACATCATGATAATTCATAGTGCCTCTGCCATGCAATATCAAGTTGTACAGCAGCGATTGCAAAGCCCGACCACTTCTCCAGTTGCCAGACAGACCAACAGTGCTGAAGATAAAGTCACTTTGAGTTCGCAGGCGCAACAAATAGAAAACGGCATTGCCCGGCAATATGATGTAACCAATATGTCGCACACAGAATTAACCGAAATGGCGAAAACTTTAAAAGACAATGGCTTAATTAGTCACAGAGAACACATGTTAATGACCTTCCAGCTACCCACGAGTATTGAGGCTGGCCAAAGTCAAGATCCCAATATTAAAAAGAATTATCTAGAAAATTTTCAAACAAGATATGATTTTGCTAAACAAGACGATTCTGATGCAGTAACGACAGATATACTGCAAAAAATTACAGGGGTACTACAAAGCCTTTCCTAGTGAGGGGGTCAAATTAATTTACATACCTTTAATTATTGTTCCTTTACACCCGATTATTTAGCAGTCGCTGAGCAAACAATAACAAGCCAAGAGAAAGAAGGAGCAACATCATGATGATTAATAGTACCTCTGCTATGCAATATCAAGTTGTACAGCAGCGATCGCAAAGTCCGACCACTTCGCAAGTTGCCACACAGACCAGCAGTGCTGAAGATAAAGTCACTTTGAGTTCAAACGCTCAACTAGCGAATATTGAGAAAGGTAAACATATTGATTTGGCAAATATTGAGAAAGCAAGACATGATCCCATTTACGCTCTTGAGCAAGCCCAATTAGCCGCTGGCAGCACCGCCCTTAAAGAAGTGTTTTTTCATCAAAATAGTGGTGGTATCACTGAGTTATATGCAGATGGATCTCGCGTTACTGATATGCAATCGCTACGTTATCAGCTATATAAAAAGGAATATGAGACATTTGGCGTTCAAGCACAAAAAGAGCGCCAAGAAAGAGTGGCATTCGTCAATAAATCACAAGCGGAAGGTATGCCGCCTTTTGAAATCTACAAGCAAGTTCGACAAGATTTTTTAAACAACTGGCCTACCGAACCGAAGCCAGGGGCTGATTACACTTTTTGACTAGTACCGAAATTAATATTTTCTCTGAAATCATCACTCCAGCATGCTCTATTAAACTTTTGATACTGGCTGGTTTTGACAGGATGTAACTTCACTAAATTTAATGCCCAGCGGCGCAAAAACGCTAAGATATTACTGGTGCCATCTTCAGCATACATCTTCTGCTTATCTTCCTGAAATAACGTATCTAAAAGCCAATGTTGGTTTCAGTTTGCCAGTGCGCCCGAATTGCGCATCCAAAGGCCTCTTCGGTTATCACTACACTACTCACATAAAAGTGAGTGTCTATGCGGCTTTATCGGCCACTTTTCTGTGCCGTTCAACCGCTATTAATATACGCAGTTGTGTCCATTTTTTCATTGAGTTTTTTGGTATTTCTGTTGAAACACCCATTTAGTTCTTGATATAGAAACGATTTATCAACGCGTAAATATTATTAAGGTGATTGCCTGTAAGTTCTCCTCCATTACTAAGACCGATATATTCAAGTTTTATTGCTGGCTCTATAATAAGTATTGAATTAAAACCATCCATCGAACCGCCCGCTGTAAAAGAGTCTTCAAACCTTGCCCCTCGAAAGAAACCGTAGCCATAATCACCCTGCTCAAGATTGGAATATACATTTCTCATTAAATCCAATGTTTCAGCTGACACGATTGAATTGCTTAATAGGGATTGAACAAAGATATCCATATCGTCAATAGACGATATTTGACCATCACTTCCGTTAGTATAAATATTCATCCCCCATAGCTGAGAGTTCTCTGCATAATTAAGGGCATCAGTTGAATTTGAGAATGAAAATTCATCAGCGATGTAACTATTTAACATACCATTTTGTATAAAAAAATTGTTTATCATATAGTCTTCAAAACGTTGGCCACTGATTCTTTCTATAATTTCAGCTAATAACAAATATCCACTATTGCTGTACTTTGATTGACTATCAGGAGTAAATTCTAGTTCACTATTCTCGACAAAGTAATCGAGCACATCTTGATTGTTAATATCATTGAATGTTTTTTCAAGATGCAAATCATTT
>NZ_JACJFI010000412.1 GCF_014164505.1 Shewanella sp. SG41-4
GTGCTATTTACGCACAGTTTCATTTAGATTTTGATGACATTACCGCTGTTGTGGGTGGCCGTTATATTCAAACCGAATTAGAATCTAGCATTGTCGATTCTGTAGACAGTAGCGGTAACAAAATCCTCAATACTGGTAGTAACGATTATTCAGACTTTTTACCTAGTTTGAATGTCACTTATACTTTATCTGAAGATACCTTAATGCGTTTTGCGGCCGCTAAAGTGATGCGTCGTGCCGATTTTGATGAATTAAGTCCTGCATTATCAATCGATAACTCTTTGGTTACTGGTACTCAAGGTTCGTATCAATTAGAACCGTATCGTGTTACTCAGTATGACCTTTCTGTTGAACATTACTTCGGAGATGGTGGTTTACTTTCTGCAGCAATTTTCTATAAAGACGTTAACTCGTTTACCCAAACTGACAGCAGCTGTTTAGCTGATTCAAGCACTATTAGCGGACAAAATACCACACAGTGGAATAATATTTGTTTACTAGACACCGCTGGTCAAAGCCAGAGCGACATTGTTAATGCTACTCAAGACCAAGGTTTAGCCTATGTTGACGCTCAAAAAGCTGCAGGCCAAACAGGTATCGTTATCGACACTGATGTGAATGGTGGTAGCGGTGAAGTAAGAGGTTTGGAATTAGGTTATCAACAACAATTCAGCTTTTTACCAGGCATTTGGGCAGGTTTAGGCGTTAACGCAAACTATACCTATGCAGATAGTGAGCAACCAGATGGTAATCCATTACTGAATATTTCTAAGCACACCGCTAACACTCAAGTTTACTGGGAAGGTGAAGAAGTTCAGTTACGTTTAGCCTACAACTGGCGTGACCGTTATTTAGATGATCAAAGCACAAAGCGTGTACAAACTGTTGGCGCCTTAGGATATAACGTTTTCAACCAGAATGACCCTTCTGCTGATAACTACGACCCTACTGTTGGTAACAGCTACCGTGAAGATAGAGGCCAACTTGATTTTTCAGTTAGCTGGGATATCAACGAAAACTTCACTGTTGTAGCCAATGCGGTAAACCTAACCGGTGAGCCAATTGTTTACACCACTGAGCTAGATTCTATCTGGGCTTACAGTGAAGCAGACCGTCGTTACACTGTTGGTGTTCGAGCTAAGTTCTAATCAACTGACGTCTTAAAGTAGAGCCTATCAAATTGATAGGCTCTTCTATTATCGACAACAGCATTATTGACCATCACGACAAACTTAATTAAAGCGTTAACCGGATCTGACACTAGCAGCATCTAAAAACGTTACATTTGTGCAGCGTTATATAAGGCACATTATTTGTTTCACTAGAATGTTGAATAACAAATAACGATTCCTTGCTATCACATTATGACTAATCCTAGTTTTGTTTATTAAACAACCAATAACCACATCCTTACTAATCACATTTTGGTATAACATCGGCGAGATAATTGGTTGACAATCAAAATAAAACTACTTACAATTTTGTAATACCAATTGGCGACAGATTCAAGCAAGACTAACAATAATTATTATCGTTATCTTAATCTCGGCAATACTAAATGATAAAAAATGAGTTGTTCTACAGAGTAAAAAAGAAATGCTACATGTGAAAGGAAGTTTTCCAACTCTACTGAATCATAAAGACTCAGCACTAAGGATAACTTATACAACACAACCTGAGCTGTAGATTACTCATGATACAAATTACATTGCGCGCCTATTAATACAGCGAGCGAGTTCACATTCAAATAAGCATATACCAAAATTTTAGGAGTGAGATATGACAAAACCAGTCATCGGTTTTATCGGCCTTGGCCTTATGGGCGGCAACATGGTTGAGAACTTACAAAACAGAGGTTACCAGCTAAATGTAATGGACCTTAACAAAGAGGCTGTTGCTACTTGTGTTGCTCGTGGTGCAAACCAAGTGAGTTCAGCAAAAGAACTTGCTGCAAACAGTGACATCGTAATGCTTTGCCTAACAACTTCAGCTGTAGTTGAGAAACTGGTATACGCAGAAGACGGTATTCTGGCGGGTATTAAAGAAGGGGCAGTACTGGTTGATTTTGGTACTTCAATTCCTGCTTCAACGCGTAAAATTGGCGCTGACCTTGCTAAAAAAGGTGCAGGTATGATCGACGCCCCACTCGGCCGTACACCTGCTCACGCTAAAGACGGACTGCTTAACATTATGGCCGCTGGCGATCTTGATACCTTTAACAAGGTTAAGCCAGTATTAGACGAGCAAGGCGAAAATGTATTCCACTTAGGCGCATTGGGTGCTGGTCACACAACTAAGTTAATCAATAACTTTATGGGTATGACCACTGTTTGTGCTATGTCTCAAGCCTTTGCTGTTGCAGATCTTGCTGGTGTTGACCGTGCCCAACTGTTCGACATCATGTCAGCGGGTCCATCTAACTCACCGTTCATGAAATTCTGTAAAAACTATGCAGTAGACGGTGTAAGCGATTTAGGCTTCTCTATTGCTAATGCTAACAAAGATCTTGGCTACTTCTTAAAAATGGTAGAAGACTTAGGCACAGAATCTAAAATT
>NZ_JACJFI010000413.1 GCF_014164505.1 Shewanella sp. SG41-4
GCGGTTCTGACTTTTTTAATTTTATTCCTCTCAGAAATAATTCCTAAAACGTTAGGGGCTAATCATTGGCGTAAATTGGCGCCATCGGTATCGGTATGTTTATTTTGGATGGAAAAAATAACTATGCCTTTAATTTGGATGTCTCAAAAAGTCACCAATCTGTTAGGCAAAGGTAATAACGGTCAGTACATTCGTCAAGAACTCAGCGCAATGAGTAAAATGGGTAAAGACACTGGTGAGTTAAGTGAGCAAGAATCACAGATTTTAACCCAAATGTTATCGATGAAAGACATGCACGTCAGTGACATCATGACCCCACGCACTGTGATATTTAAATTATCGACTCACATCACTCATGCGCAATTTACCAACCAATATTTGTCGAGCCCGTTTACTCGTTTTCCGATTTACCAAGGTGACCGAGATAATGTGATTGGTTATGTTAATCGTAATGACATTATTCTTCAGTCTCGCCAAACACCGGATATCGAAATTGGTACTCATTTAAAAACGCTACTTGCCGTCCCCTCTTCCGTAAGAGTATTGCCACTGTTCCAATTAATGATAAAACGTAATGCTAAAATGGCATTAGTGGTTGATGAATATGGCTCAAGTGAAGGGGTAGTGACAATTGAAGACATCATCGAAACCTTAATTGGTTTAGAAATCGTTGATTCAAAGGATTTAGCTCCCAACATGCAAGCTCTGGCACGTAAGCTGTGGCAACGACGTATCAAGAATAAAGGTTTGGTTATACGATGATAATTAACTGGGTTAATTAAGCCGCTTGTATACGAATACATAATCAAAAAGTCAATTGTTAATATCCTTTTTATGGCATTTTTTAATACAAACTGTATTGGCTATATTCAGCTAATTTGTCTCATCATTTTCGTTATTTGAGCGGCAATATAAAGATCACAAAAAACGCGCAGTGATAACATGTTTACCTAAATTAGTATAAGATAGCGACATTAAATTGAGGGAAAAAATGTCACATATTTATCGTTTATCTATAGCTCATATTAATGACACTCATTCTAACTTCGAACCTAGTCCAGTCCAATTTAGCCTGACAGCCCAGCAACACACTTATACACTTGAAGGCCATTCAGGTGGCTATGCGCGTTTAGGCTACCAAATAGAACAGGCAAGGCTGCAAGCCGCTGCCGAGCAAACTCCATTTCTATTTTTACATGGCGGTGATAGCTTTCAGGGCACCTTATATTTCAGGGAGTTTCAAGGTGCGGCCAATGCACATCTTCTCAACTTACTCAAACCTGATGCCATGGTATTGGGCAATCACGAAATCGATGCAGGGAACAGCCCTGTGCAAGCCTTTTTAAATCGTATCGATTTTCCGGTATTAGCCGGCAATATGGATTTAAGCGCAGAAGATAGACATAAAGCAGGTCGATTATACGGCCACCCAATGTTGTATGACTTTGATGACAGCAGCGGAACAGCAAAAGTACTGATAAAGCCATTTCATGATACCCAAATGGCTATTATTGGTATTACCCTAGATCAAATGCATTTAATTGCTAGGCCGGATCCCGATACCCACTTTGTTAATGCTATCGACACTACCCGTAAAACAATTCAAAAACTGAAACAGCAAGGCATTAACCATATTATTGTACTAAGCCACCTAGGTTTAGACCAAGACCAAGAGCTTGCTGCCTGTGTCGACGGCATAAGCCTAATTGTCGGCGGTCATTCACATACGCTGCAAGGTAATATGAGCAACATTGGCTTAAGCGATATTCCTTACGCCGAAACGATAAACTCAACGCCTATTTTGCATGCCGGCAAATATGCAGAAACACTGGGTATTGCCCAAATCAATTTTGATTCCAATGGCAAAGTAACCAAACTTATCGGTAATAACTATTTCATGCTTGATGACAACATTCACGTCAACACCAAAGACGGACAGCCTGCCGATAGTGCTATTGCAGCGGATTTAATCGAGCAGTTGTTTACCCATCCAAGTATTAAAGACGCTAAGCACGATGAGGCCATTCATCAGGTCATTCACAGCCAATACCGCCCATCATTAGATGCGCTAGAAAACCAAATACTGGCTCATATTCCTCGAAACTTTGTTCACACTCGGTTACCGAGCAAGCAGCTCCCTCATGGCAGTGAAATCGCCCCTTGGGTGAGTCGTAGCATGTATAAAGCGGCTAAATACATTGAACCCAATATCGATTTTGCACTCCATAATGCAGGAGGAGTAAGGCAATCACTCAATAAAGGCCAGCTATCACTCGCCGATGTTGTTGGGCGCATTCTGCCATTCGAATTACCCCTAACCTTATATCAAATTATGGGTAAACACATTATTGAGGCATTAGAATCGTCCATCAATAGCGCGACCAATAATGGCCTTGTCGGTACTGGTGCGGGCAGTTTTCCCTACCCTTATGGATTACGCTACTTCTATGATGGTCAGCGGAATAAAGGCCAGCTGATCACCCAAATTGATATTTACAAACAAGATCAATGGCAAACTCTTGAATCTAATAAACGTTATATTGGAGTATCAAGTG
>NZ_JACJFI010000414.1 GCF_014164505.1 Shewanella sp. SG41-4
CTTTAACATTGTTAAAAAATCTGACGCCGAACATTACTTTTCCTACTTAACCTAAATGATATCAATTATTTACATCATGTAAATTAAAGGTGACCAACTTTAACAAGTATTACGGTATCTAATTCCACGTAAGGATAATGCTGACTTAAATGTGGGCTTCGAATCCAACTTCCGGCTGGGTATCGTCCATGTTCATCAATAAGTTCACCTCGAATAACAAAAATTTCTTCACCGCCCATATGAGTATGAGGCATAAATTTTTCTCCTGCTGGCCAATGCACCAAAGCGGTAGACTCCCCCTCAAAAGAATGTAATGGTATAACTTTTAAATTGCCTTTCCCTGCTGACCAGTAGACTTGGTTGGTGTTAATTCTGACTTGTTCATTATCATTCGACTGAAATTGGTATAATTTCACAAAAATTGTACAACCTTCCACGCTAAAAGGTCTATGACTAAAGCCTTCTGGATTTCGAATATAACTCCCCGCAGGATAATCACCTGTTTCATCAGAAAACACTCCTTCTAAAACAAATATTTCCTCTCCGTTAGGATGACCATGCTCCGGATAATCGGATCCGGCTTCATATTTGACGACACTGGTAGCGTGACCTCGCTCCGCTTCAGCTCTTGCTAATGGCTTTCGCCATATACCTGATGCTGGGCTTTTTTGCCAACTCTGTTGTTCAGTATCAACAACCACTTTTTTTTCGAAATTTATATTTAACATGGTTTCATTTTATCTCGGTACATAGCATTTTAGCTTGTTGAGCAAAATAACAAATCTTACAGCCCTACTCATAAGTTAAACTAACGTCTATTTAAGCATAACTGGCTGTTAGTTATCCCGATCTAGATGTAATCGACAACGAATAACGCCCATAAAACACAGGCGTTACTCTCATTCACTTATTTTCGAACTATATTCTTTTTCATAAAACCGAGGATGTGTTCAGCTATAACATCACCGTCCTCTTCAAGCGCAAAGTGTCCAGTATCTAGAATATGAAAATCCAAGTTTTTCAAATCACGTTTGTATGGATGCGCCCCTTCCTCAGGAAAAATATAATCACCTTTGCCCCATACTAATAACGTTGGTGGCTGATGTTTTCTGAAATATTCCTGCCATTCTGGATACAACGCTGGGTTTGTTCCATACGAGTAAAACAATTCTAACTGAATTTCTTTATTACCCGGTCTGTCAAGTTTGGATTGGTCTATTATCCAATTATCTGGACTAATCAACGCTTTATTTCGAGTCCCATTAGTGTATTGCCACTCTGTCGCACCGATTGTTAAAAGTGAATCGCTTAACAATTTAGCATTTTCCGCTGACTTGTCCTGCCAATACGCTTTAATCGGCTTCCAAAAATCTCTCAGTCCTTCATCATAAGCATTCCCATTTTGGATAATTAAACCTTCAATTTTTTCAGGGTGAGCTGACGCAATTCTAAAACCAACCGGTGCGCCATAGTCCATGACATACAGAGTAAAGTTGTCAGCGCCCACCTCAGCTAAAAAAGCATCGGTTATTTTGGCCAGATTATCGAAACTATATTCAAACTCAGTCACTGATGGCATCGAACTATTACCGAATCCGGGATAATCAGGCGCTATCACATGATAAAGTTTCGATAGTTTCGGAATTAAATCTCGATACATATGTGATGACGTGGGAAAACCGTGCAGTAAGACAATGGTCTTTTTATTTTCAACACCCGCTTCTCTATAAAAGATATCTTGTCCTTGTACTTTAATTGTCTTGTGTAACGTCTGTGAAGCTTGAACCTGCCCTGTTGATGCCACGCTTATCATTAACACTCCAGCAACTAACATCAAATAGCTCTTGATAGAGTTGTACTTATCAGTTTTCAAAAACATATCAATCTCTCTTCTATTATATATTTGTCAATAAGACAATATTTTCAGGACTTATCAAGTCGGTAAAACCACCAATTGGCTTATCTTCGATGAATATCTGTGGAAAAGTTCTTCCTGCAGTTCTTTCTTGCATAGTCGTTATCATTTTGGGATTATTAGCAACATCGTACTCAGTAAACTCTAAGCCCATGTTCAAAAATAGCCTCTTAGCATTAGTACAATAGCCACAACCTGGCCTTGTATAAATTTCAATCTTCATCGCTTTACGTCCTCATTAACACCCATGACAAAATGTGTCGCTGTATTCATAACGATATTATCTACAACAACATGGCATTAATAAATACTGCAACCATTGAATAATTATCAACACTGCGTAAACAATAAGTGATGAGTTAATTCCTTATAAGGCGAACAAAATTAAGAAAGAAGCTCAAATATATCGATAACAACCTGATTGAAAGACAGTAGAAATGGTTTCTTTAGGAACATGAGTGAGTATTCCTATGCAGAATATGGTAGAGCCAGCGCAGTGATGTTATAACTATTGAGGACAATTCTATTTGTATCACCTGGTTGAACAAATTTTGTAATGTACAATGCAGGGTGTTCAACAATCCTTATCCCAAAGAGTATTTATATGAAACATTATCAAATGCAGCTAGTTAATACAGT
>NZ_JACJFI010000415.1 GCF_014164505.1 Shewanella sp. SG41-4
CAATGCCAAAAATACCCACTAGCGTATCTAACTTTTCAGCTAGTGCAACCGCACACGACACTGTAGCCGTTGGTACTGTATCACCAGAAAATTTAGGTTTGTACTGTTCTTCAAGTGCAATAGCAACAGCTTCTGTTTCGCCATCTAAGCGGGCGTAATGCATGCCCATAGTGCCTTGAGTATCAGTAAACTCCATGACCATGTTGGTCATAAGGTCTGCTTTAGACAATAAACCGGCGCGACTAGCATCTACATTGTTGGTCTCAACACCGTTGTTGTTCATTTGCGTCGCAATGAAACCTGCAAGTTCCGAAATACGTTCAACACGCGCTTTCAATGTGCCTAATTGTTTTTGAAACACCACGGTTTCTAAGCTGGCAATACGAGATGCTAATGTCTGCTTTTTATCGGTGTTAAAGAAAAACTCTGCATCAGCCAGACGTGGGCGAACCACTTTTTCGTTGCCTGAAATAATCTGCTGTGGATCTTTAGATTCGATATTAGTAACAAAGATAAAGTTAGGCAATAATTTGCCGGCTTTATCAAATACTGGGAAATATTTTTGATCACCTTTCATGGTGTAAACTAAGGCTTCTGAAGGCACATTTAAAAACTTTTCTTCAAAGCTAGCTGTTAGCACTATTGGCCATTCAACCAGTGAAGCCACTTCTTCAAGTAGTCCATCTTGAATGTCGGCAATACCACCTAATTTTGCTGCAGCTGCTTCAGCATCAGCTTTGATTATTGATTTACGTAATTCATAATCTGCTAGAACTTTACCTTGCTCTTTTAGCGCGGCTAAATAATTGTCAGCATGATCCAACTCAAAGCTGGCTTTACCCATAAAGCGGTGGCCACGAATAATGCGGTTAGATGTAATACCAAGTAATTCACCAGCAACTAATTCGCTACCTAATAACATTGTCACGGTGTGAACCGGGCGAATAAACTGAGTTTTGTTGTTACCCCAACGCATTGGCTTAGGGATTGGTAACTTATCTAGTGCGCGCTGTGCCATGTCAGCTATTAAGCTTTTGGTTTCAACGCCAACCACTTTAGCTTGATGGACTAACCATTCACCTTTATCGGTGACTAATCGCTCTGCTTGCTCAACCGTAATACCGTTACCACGAGCCCAGCCTTGTGCTGCTTTAGTTGGGTTACCGTCAGCATCAAATGCTGAGCTAACCGCGGGGCCGCGTTTTTCAACGACTTTATCAGCTTGTGCTAATGCTAGACCCAACACATTAATCGCTAAGCGGCGAGGGGCGGCATACCAAACTGCAGATTCATAAGGTAAATCAGCTTTAGTTAATTCATCTGTAAAGCTCGTTAAAAATGATTCAGCTAACGTGCGCAGCGCTTTTGGTGGTAATTCTTCGGTACCAACTTCAATGAGTAAGTTTTCAAAATTCATTCGTTACCTCTACTTACACATTGGGAAGCCAAGAGCTTCACGTGCTTGATAATAAGATTCTGCAACACCTTTTGCCATAGTTCGAACGCGAAGGATATAACGCTGACGTTCAGTGACTGATATAGCATGGCGAGCATCAAGTAAGTTAAAAGCGTGTGAGGCTTTCATTACTTGCTCGTAAGCAGGTAGTGGTAATGGCTTTTCTAGTGATAGTAAGTACATGCACATCTTTTCACATTGATCGAATAGGGTGAACATAAAATCGACATCGGCATGTTCGAAGTTATAGGTAGACTGTTCTACTTCGTTCTGATGGAAAATGTCACCATAAGTGACACGACCAAGTGGTCCGTCAGTCCAAACAAGATCGTATACGCTATCAACTTCTTGAATGTACATGGCTAAACGCTCAAGCCCGTAAGTGATTTCACCTGTAACAGGGCTACATTCAATTCCGCCAACTTGTTGGAAGTAGGTGAACTGAGTCACTTCCATACCATTAAGCCAAATTTCCCAGCCTAAACCCCAAGCACCTAATGTTGGTGACTCCCAGTTATCTTCAACAAAACGAATGTCATGTACTTTGGTGTCTATGCCAAGCGCTTCAAGTGAGCCTAAATAAAGCTCTTGAATGTTATCTGGAGATGGCTTTAGGACTACTTGAAATTGGTAGTAATGTTGCAGGCGGTTTGGGTTTTCACCATAACGTCCATCAGTAGGACGGCGAGACGGTTGCACGTATGCACTGCTCATTGGCTCAGGGCCTAATGAACGTAAGAACGTCTGCGGGTGGAAAGTACCAGCGCCAACTTCCATATCTAGAGGTTGAACAATTGCGCAACCTTGCTGCGCCCAATATTCCTGAAGGGTTAGGATGAAACCCTGAAATGTCTTTACGTCGTGTTTCGTCGTCATGTCTACTACTGTCAGGCTATTAATAGAAAATGTTAATGATTATACCTTGTAGAGCAAGGCAGATGTAGGTTATTTTTTAACGTACTAATAAAAACGTTAATGGAACCATACCATGCAAGTTAACCGATGTGGCTGGGTAAGTGAAGACCCTTTATATCAGCATTACCACGATACAGTATGGGGACGTCCAGAGTTTGATGCTAAACAGCTTTTTGCTAAG
>NZ_JACJFI010000416.1 GCF_014164505.1 Shewanella sp. SG41-4
TATTGAGATTCATCTAAAACATCTAGCCCTACTAAAAGATCATAAGACATAAAACCTGATTTTCATTATGTATAACAGGTGTTTATCAGTGTAAATAATTTGAAAATTTTACACATTCATCATTAGCTAAGCTCAATAATTACAAAGTATTAGCCGAACATCCCAATTTTCTAGCCTACGATCGGATTAAATATTCTTTTTTTTCTCAAACGATTATAAAGATGTGCAACCACCACGATTGATAACGCTCCGACCAATACCGGATTAATCAGGAAAAACCAAGTTTGATGAGTCATCATTACTAGAATTGGATTAGCTCCTGCTGGTGGATGGGTCGTTTTTGTCATTAGCATGATAAATATCCCAAGACCTGTTGCTATGCCTAAAGTGATTGGAGTTACACCAAAAGAATATAAAAAAACAAGTCCTACTAATGTGGTAATGAGGTGACCAAAAATCACATTTTTTGCACGAGCTAATGGGCTTTCTGGCACTCCAAAAACTAAAACAGCGGTGGCACCAAACGGTGCCATTAACCATAGATCTTTACTAGTTAACACTTGCAGATAAGCCAGGAAAGTTATAATAATTGTTGCTCCAAAACCTGACAGCAATTCGGATTTTATTCTGTTCATCACTAAATTTATATCTCATTTTATAAAATAGTAATACTAACAAAAGTAGACAGAGTTGTATACTTTTGTTAATGTAGATTCAAATTAGCCTTGTGCAAATAGGGGCGAAATAGCTTTGAATAGGGGGGATTTATTATGTTCAGTCATATTACTGTCGGAACAAATGATTTACTTAAATCGAAACACTTCTACAGTGCTATTTTGTTACCTTTAGGATATATACAGCGTGAAGTAATACCTGACGGCGGTCCTAAAGCATGTTGTTGGTTAAGTAAAGAATCGACACTGCCCAGATTTTATATTTATGAACCATTTAATAAGCAAGTTGCAACACCGGGAAATGGTGCAATGGTTTCTTTCTTAGCTGCTGATATTGTTTCAGTTAACAAGTCGTATGCTGCCGGCCTACAAAATGGTGGTGTTGATGAAGGAGCTCCTAATGAAAGAACTCACTATGGTGTAGGCTACTATGGCGCATATCTTCGCGATCCGGATGGAAATAAGATTCATATTGTTTTCCGAGGCGATTTATTAAGCCCAACAATCGATTAATTAAATACGGTTGTGATGTGGGAGAATAAACTTATTCATAATAAGGTTTTCTGCTTCTATTGCCACATTTAGCCTCGGCCCTGCAACCATTTCTATTACAACTTGTTGATGAATTAGGGGAAGAACAAGGAGCCACATTAATGGACTGAGGGCAGCTTGACTGACTCGGATATACCTTGATTATTGTTCCTGTAAAGTATTGAAACTTATTCTTATTTCGAAAAGTAGAATAGCAAATATCAAACAGCTATTCCTTTTTTACAATGTATTATGCGTTTAAAGGCAATCACTCATGAAAAATGAAGAACGAAAGAACGTAATAGAAATTAGTTGGGCTTTGCATAGTTCTATCGAAAATAGTTATCTTAATAATTTGGCAATACAAGGTGATGATAACTGGCTAGAGAAGCAGCGAATTCTATTAGCTGATATGGCGATCCATTTGTTACAAACTGCAATAAAGCCGGGGGATATTGAAATCGGTAGATTAAAAAGTAATCTACATTCAATTTTAACAATCTCAGATCAGTTTTTGCCAGAATTAAACCTTAAAAAATCAATAGATCATTTTTACACTTGAACGTCTAAGAAAATAAACAAGTACAAAATACTGAATGACGTTAGATAGACAAACACATTTAGCTGCTTAAGGTCGCGCAGGACGGCAGGGCAACCGCATGAGTGCACATTTTTTGAACACTATTAGTGATTTCAATACTGAATCACTTCCAATAATTCATTAGGTTATAAAGTACTGAACAAATAGAGTTCTAAAAACATACTTATCTGTATGAAAAATGTTCACGTTCTCGTCTTTCGCAGGAGGGTACGCTTATAACTGTGCTCTTCCAGCAGTATTTGACCGATACGGGATCCTACCTTTTTAACTAAAGTGTAAACAAAGTATGATCTGAGTAAGTATTTTTCCTCAAGAAACTAATTAATGTAACTGTTTGAATTATAATACTTTGACAGAATTCTAACGGGTTGCAAGATAGTTTATCTTACGAACAATCAAATATGAATGGTTCTGCTTGCTTGGAACAGCGCTTTTACGCTAAGCACCCAAGGTAGAAGCCGGATGCGTTAGTAGCGCAAGTCTGGATCTGTGCGGGGGGGTGAGCAGTAATGCTCATTCCTACCGCGACCGGATAAAGCAGCGAGTTAGACAATGTAACGATATTCTGCTTTTGCCGAATGGGAACTGAATCGGGAGCTACGATGTTGGGTGCAGGTTCAACTGTGCCGTTTGGTGAGACTAAAGGCCATTGTTTCCCTATGCGGAAATTACTACCGACAGTGCAAGAGTGGCTGTGACGTCGTTCGGTATTTTAGGGTATCCATGTTGGTTA
>NZ_JACJFI010000417.1 GCF_014164505.1 Shewanella sp. SG41-4
AGCAAGTGTTAGTGGGACGGTAGGTTAACGTTCGTGGACCCGTTTTGGCATGGCTTGTAATTGTTGGGTTAACGCGGTCGTTGGCTTATGAGTGTCAGTGGTTGGCGTGTATTGACGTTTAGCAACCACTTGTACGCCATCAGTTGAGAGTTTGAGGTTTACATCGCCATCGGGCACACAACAACAGGGTAGGCACTCATCTGATTTGAGTTCTGCTAGTGGCTCGGAGAAGTAACTGACTTCTCCTGATATCACTGTGGTTTTACAAGCGCCGCAAAATCCATTACGACACTCTGAAAATATCTTCACTTTTTTCGACTCAAGCGCTTCTAATAAGCTTGAATGTTGGCCGTCAAATAAAATCACCGGCTGTCCTTTCAAGCTTACGATAGGGGCTTTTTTGAAAAATTTTTTATAGGTCAAAATCTAAAAACTCATCGCCATCAACAGAAGAATCAATTTGACCAACAAGATAAGATGATACTTCTACTTCTTGTGGAGCAACCTGTACAGCATCACTTTCTAACCAGTTTTTCATCCACGGTAGTGGGTTCGATTGTTCATCATAAGGTTGCGGTAAGTGAACCGACTTCATCCGTTGGTTAGTAATAAACTCAACGTATTGACATAAGATTTGTTCATTTAAGCCAATCATCGAACCATCTTTCAATAAGTACTTAGCCAACTCTTTTTCTTGTTCTGCCGCTTTAACAAATAAGTCATACGCTTCTTGCTTACACTCTGCAGCAATCTCTCCCATTTCAGGGTCATCTTTACCACCCTGCATCAGGGCTAAAATGTGTTGTGTACTATTGAGGTGTAATGCTTCATCACGGGCAATTAAGCGAATAATTTTAGCATTACCTTCCATGACACGGCGTTCAGCAAAGGCAAATGAACAAGCAAAACTGACATAGAATCGAATCGCTTCTAAAGCATTGACTGACATCATGCACAAATATAATGACTTTTTAAGAATGCGTGAATTAACAGTGATTTCTTTACCGTTTATGACGTGCGTGCCTTCACCTAACAAGTTATTAATTTGGGTGAGGTTAATTAAGTCATCGTAATAAGCGGCAATATCGCCAGCACGCTTTAAAATTTCGTCATTTTGAACAATATCGTCAAAGACCACAGACGGGTTATTAACAATATTACGAATAATGTGGGTGTACGAACGCGAGTGAATGGTTTCAGAAAACGACCATGTTTCAATCCACGTTTCTAATTCAGGAAGCGATACCAAAGGCAAAAATGCCACATTAGGAGAGCGACCTTGAATTGAGTCGAGTAGAGTTTGGTATTTCAGGTTTGATAGGAAAATATGCTGTTCATGATCAGGTAAATTACCGAAATCAATTTTGTCACGGCTGACATCAACTTCTTCTGGACGCCAGAAAAAACTTAATTGCTTTTCAATCAGTTTTTCAAAGACTTCATATTTTTGTTGATCATAGCGTGCCACGTTAACCGATTGACCGAAAAACATAGGTTCTTTGGTAGAATCGTTAGGTGTTTGACAAAATGTTGAGTAAGCCATTATTTAGGTGTCCTGAAAACGCATTTTTCAAAAAGCGGGGGAAGACCCCCGCTAAATATACATAAAGTGATGATTAAATCTTACACGCACCGCCACCACAGCCATCGTCTTCTTCTTCGACAGCAATAATGTCGTCAAACTGATCAGAAGCACCGTCACGAGTATTATGATAATACAATGTTTTAATGCCCAGTTTGTAGACGCTTAACAAGTCTTTTAACAACGTTTGCATCGGTACTCGACCGCCTTCAAAACGGCTTGGGTCATAATTGGTGTTGGCCGAAATAGCTTGGTCGATAAACTTCTGCATTAAACCAACAAGTTGGATGTAACCATCGTTGTTTGGCATGTTCCACAGTAGTTCATACTTATCTTTCAGTAATTCAAAATCAGGAACGACTTGCTTTAATTGACCATCTTTACTGGCTTTAACGCTAATTAAACCACGTGGAGGCTCGATACCATTGGTCGCATTTGAAATTTGCGA
This sequence comes from Shewanella sp. SG41-4, assembly GCF_014164505.1. Taxonomy (GTDB): domain Bacteria; phylum Pseudomonadota; class Gammaproteobacteria; order Enterobacterales; family Shewanellaceae; genus Shewanella. The sequence goes on from NZ_JACJFI010000417.1 coordinate 2,031, forward strand.
TGAGGTTTCAGACGGCATTAGCGCAGACAACGTTGAGTTACGTAAACCGTACTGTTTAATGTCGCTGCGCAAGCTTTCCCAATCCATGTGCAATGGTTCGTCACAAATCTTGTCTAAATCACGCTTGTAGGTGTCGATAGGTAAAATACCCTTCGAATATGTTGTCTCGTGGAATAACGGACATGCACCTTGTTCTTTTGCGAGATTCATTGACGCTTTCAGTAAATAGAACTGAATGGCTTCAAAGGTCCTATGGGTCAAGTTGTTAGCAGAACCGTCTGAATACTTTTTACCGTTTTTGGCTAAGTAGTTAGCAAAGTTAATCACGCCGATACCCAAAGTACGACGATTCATCGAACTCGTTTGCGCCGCTTTAATTAGGTAATCTTGGTAATCAAGTAAGTTATCTAACGCGCGTACAGCTAAATCGGCTAATGGCTCAAGTTCAGATAAATCTTTAATTGCGCCTAAGTTAAGTGCCGACAAGGTACATAACGCGAT
>NZ_JACJFI010000418.1 GCF_014164505.1 Shewanella sp. SG41-4
AACTTTGATCTTGATAACTGTCGATACGAGAAAGGTTATCCTCTAAAAGAGCAAAAGCTTTTTTATAGTTACTCAATCCTATATTTGCGGTGATTTTCAATAAATAAATATTTGTGAGTTCTTCACCGAGTGGATCGTATGTCAGTGCTTCATCTAAAGCTTTATCTGCTTCGAGAAAGTGACCTAAATAAAGATTTTTTGTACCTTGCAACATATACAGACGACTATGCTGTGGTGAGGTGAGTAACGATTCAGAAGATAATGCGAGATCAATTTTTTCAATGGCATAACCAATATCAGTCTTCAAAGATTGTTCAATAGTGTCGAGTTCTTTATCATAATCGACATTGTCAGCTATCGCTGCACTGCTAAAAAACAGTGCAAAGGCTATCAATATAAAAGTTGATTTATTGAACAAAATTATTTCTCTGTAGGGTTAAATGTGAGCAAATACGTAGTCAATCTTTATCCATAGACAACTTTCGATCATTAGATAACTGGCTGACTCGTGCTTTATCTCCAGCATAACAGCTTCAATATCTTCTTCTGTAAGCCAGTTGATGTCATTACACAGCGAAAATCACACCTATATGTTTCCAATAAAACGGCGTCGAATCCAAGCTTAGTAAAAAATGTATTAATATTCGAGATATTTTACGCTATTACTCTAGATTATATTTTTAATTAACGACCTAACATTGCTGCGTAATCTCACAGATTTGAAGCCTACCCTTGCCAAGATTAATACCTAAACTAGCGCACAAACTAGCTTTTAAAGCATACCCAGTAACATACTCGCATCGTAACCTTCAGAAAAGGCTTATTAATTGGACTTTGCCGCACCCAGAACCCGCAATGATAAAAAGACGCATACGACTGACTTACCTAGACAGATTTTCTAAGATATCATTAACTATTAGTTCAAAAATAGCACCACGATGTCTTACTTTAACATTTTGCGTAAAAAGTCGGCGCTAGCAAAAAATCGGTATTGAGACATTCACTAACGTTAAATAAGTGAATCTTTAGCATAAAATTATTTAACGAAAAAAATGGAACTTCGGCCACTTAATTGACTCAAAACCACAACATCTTCTAATAGACCCTTGTCAGCATAGGGACAGCTTGGGTATGATGACCGACAGAATTTAGGAAGTAGCGCAGACAATGATAAACAAAAAACAAAGTCTTACCCTTGTAAGCGCAGTAGCGCTTTCATTATCTCTTAGCGGATGCAGTGTATTTGATTGGTTGATTTACAAGCCAGACGTGCCACAAGGCAACTACATGGAAACACAGCAAGTTGAAAAACTTCGTGTCGACATGACCAAAGAGCAAGCAGAATATATTTTAGGTCGCCCAGTATTGCGTGACAGCTTCTCCGATGACACTTGGTATTATGTGTATCACTTTAAAAGTGGTCGAGATGCTAGCATTACCCATAAAGAGTTGATCATTCACTTTAACGGCGACAAAATTTCCAGTGTTGCTGGTGATTATGACTTAAGCGCAGAATTTAATACCCCGCTTGATCAAAGTTCACTGCCATCTGTTAACGAGCCGGATCTTAAGCCTTTATTACCTGAAGTTCGCCCAGATGCGAAACCTTTGGTTGAAGAGTTACGTCCAGCGTTAAAAAACTAGGCTGAAAATGATAATGCACCAACATAAACCACACGATAACATGTGATTTATGCCAATAAAAAAGCAGGACCTCTCACGAGAGTCCTGCTTTTTTTATGACATTTTTTATTGCCACAGCTCGAGCGATCTAGTTGCCCACTCCCAGAGTTAACAAATGAAATAAATTAGTCAAAATAACAATACTTAACTCACTTCAACATCAAGAGAGACAATTTGTTTTACGCAGCTAACTAGCAAGACGCCTTTGAGGATTAACTTCAGCGTCAATTGATAATTTATTGCAAGGCTATTGCAAGCGAATGAATGCAGTGACCAGAACAAAGCACAGTTTGATAACGGTTTATTCTTCTAGGTTTAGTTAACTTTAGCGCCGGTGATTTTATTACTACGACCTTCATCTTTGGCTTTTTCGGCACGCTTACGACGAACATCTTTAGGATCTGCAATGAGCGGGCGATAAATTTCAACACGCTGCCCAGGTACGAGTATCTCATCATGTTTGGCCTGGCGACTAAACACCCCAAGCTTAACCTCTTCAAGGTCAATATCCGGGAAAAATTTAACCATATCACTTTGCTTAACCGCTTCAATGAATGTGGTACCTGGCGACACCATCACGGCTATAATTTTCTGCTGTTTTGGCAATGCATAAATAACATCTACCGAGAACTTTTCTGTTTCATTAATCACGATAAATCACCTTTGCTCTGTCGGTAAATGCCATTACCATCGACGACATCAAATCCTTAAACACTTTACCAAACGCCATATCAACCAGCATGTTTGAAAATTCAAAGTCCAAATCAAATTCAACTTTACAGGCATCTTCAGTCAGCTCAGTAAATTTCCACAAGCCATGCATGTGCTTAAACGGGCC
>NZ_JACJFI010000419.1 GCF_014164505.1 Shewanella sp. SG41-4
AATGACGCTGCTACACCAGCTGCCAGTGAACAAGGTCAGAGTAATGCCAGCGTAACTTCGGCTCAAGTAGCAAGCAATGGGACTCAAGGCAATGACGCTGCTACACCAGCTGCCAGTGAACAAGGCCAGAGTAATGCCAGCGTAGCTTCGGCTCAAGTAGCAAGCAATGGGACTCAAGGTAATGACGCTGCTACACCAGCTGCCAGTGAACAAGGCCAGAGTAATGCCAGCGTAGCTCCGGCTCAAGTAGCAAACAATGGGACTCAAGGCAATGATGCTGCTACACCAGCTGCCAGTGAACAAGGTGAGAGTAATGCCAGCGTAGCTCCGGCTCAAGTAGCAAGCAATGGGACTCAAGGCAATGACGCTGCTACACCAGCTGCCAGTGAAAAAGGCCAGAGTAATGCCAGCGTAGCTCCGGCTCAAGTAGCAAACAATGGGACTCAAGGCAATGATGCTGCTACACCGGCTGGAAGCGAGCAAAATGTAAATATTGATAACGAATCAGAAGCAAAGCAAAGGGAAAATGAAAGTGTAATTAATTTTTCTAACGCTTCAGTGGGCGGAAGGGTGTAATGTAAATAAAATGGTTTGTAGAAATCCCATCACGGGATTTCTACAAAATCAAATACAATGAATAGATTTTTGTATAAATTTACTACTTAAAACCAACAAATATAAAACGCCAAAAACTTATCTTTGAATTAGGATTAGCTGATATGTAGTCACTCTTATAGTGGGTTTGTAGATCAAAAGGGATACTTGACGGTCTTTCGTTGTCTCTACACCATTTACGCCAGTCAGTTTGAGTTTTCAAATTTAATGAACGAGTAAAATTTAGCAGCTCATCAAAACCAACATACCTTTCAACATTAAGAAATTGAGACCAATTACTGAATCCTTGCACCTTTGATACATATAATGGTGCGTCTATCCGATTCGTAGCAACCGCCATTCGCCACTCTTCTCGAGTTTTGATCCCCATTTCAATAGCTATTTTTTGAATTTGCTGAAGATCTATGTTGCTACTCTTATGCTTAATACCTGTAAATTCATTCCATCCAGCCCATTCCTTTTTGTAAAAGACGCTTGGTTGATATGGTAATTGCTTTTTTAAATCAACAGAACTCTTCCTGAATCTTGTGTATTCTTTGGCGGTGAATATTCCAAACTCCATAATCAGTTCTTTAGCTTCTTGATAAGATAATTTGATAAAAACTCCGAAGCGAGAAAGGTTATAGATTGATTATAACTAACTTTATTATAAGATTTAAATAACTTAACTTTAATTTTTTAAAGTAAGTCCTACTTAACTAAAGTAACTAAGTGTATTAGCTTATAAATCTATGATTAGTCCTGTATTTTCGCCATCAGCATAAAGCTCATACAACGCTTCATTATCATTTGAACGAATCCACTTTACCGAATTTTCGTCACGCAGAGCGGAATGTGTTTTCAATAAAATGACATTAATGAAACATCGTTCTATCATTAATTTCTGTTCTTTAACTCTGATTTTGATTTTATAACCTACAAATAGGAAAGGTATAAAAGTTACGAGAAACCAATGATAAGGTAGATGGTACTGATAAATATTATAGTTGATAATAGTTATCAATAAACAAATTACAAAAGGAATAGTAAACGCGATTACGCTTATCCTAAATAAGCTATATCGAAAGAATACATAGTAAGATTCGGTCATTCACTTGCCTCATTAAATCGATATGACATATCCAAAATGGTATCAACGTTGCTTTTTAGGCTGTTTTTATTAAGTAACATGGTTTTGCCAACAATAACTTTAGAGTTAATTAGGTTAAGAAAACGTTGGTTGTTACTTGTAATTTTTGACTGTAAAGTCTGCATCTGAGTGTTATACAGGCTGTCAATATAGCGTTTTTGCTGTGACACCTTTGGTTCTTCTATGACGAATGATGCAACCATAAACAATTGTTTATCATCAACTTTTACTCCGTTTGGTAGCTCGCTTATTGATGGAAAAACAAGTGTCGTAGCAAGTAAGAATGTGATCATAATATACCTCTATTTTTCAGGCACAGCGTACCAAGATTTTCGAGTGTTAATTAATGTGTGTGCAACTTCTTTAAATTTAACCATTTCACGATGATAATCAGTCAAAATATTAGTTTTCTGTGGTGGCTCCCCAAATAAAATAACTGGCAATGTTGCATTGTATGTGGCCACTTTTTTATTTGATTTCCCATTATTCGAACGAGTCCATAAATCAACAAACGGTTGTGTTCTGGTTTGGTTTATTTCGACAATCCGATGATTATTAGGTATGTGATTAAGGTGTTCTAATTCCTTTTGGATCATATCTAACTTTTCATCACGATGAGCCCAAGCATATTCAAACGTTGGATTATCTTTTGATTTTTCTAAAATAATTTTTGCTTCTTCAATAGTAATAACCTTATGAATTGATTTGTGTTGCCAATAAAAACTAACAGTGTGTATAGGGATATCACAACTTCTAATATTCCTTGTTGCAGATA
>NZ_JACJFI010000041.1 GCF_014164505.1 Shewanella sp. SG41-4
CCAAGATACGATTAATAGTATTTTAGCGATTCATTAAGGAAGTTCTGATGTCCAGTAATCAAGACCCTTGCGCTCAACCAGCATTGCTTCATCCCGATCAAGCGATTGAGCAACTTTTAGCTCAAGTTGAAGCAACCCAAGAGACCGAGCTCGTCACATTAACCCAAGCTATCGACAGAGTGCTCGCGGAAGATCTAGCATCGAGTATTGATTTACCGCCATTTGATAACTCAGCAATGGACGGTTATGCATTTCGTTTTACCGATTTAGCCGCATCACAGGATAAAACAACCCTTACCCTCGTAGGTAGTTCTTTTGCTGGTCACCCTTTCAATGGCAAAGTGTCACTCAATAGCTGTATTCGTATCATGACTGGCGCCCCGGTACCTGTGGGTTTTGATACTGTGCAAATGCAAGAAAAAGCCCAAGCAGACGAAAACCAAATTACCATCGAGCATCCGCATCGATTAGGCGCTAATGTGCGCTATCGTGGTGAAGAACTGCGTGCAGGTGCAAAAGTATTGCACCAAGGCATCACAATCCGAGCAGCTGAAATGGGCGTACTCGCCACTATCGGTATTAGCCAAGTTAGAGTGACACGTAAATTAAAAGTCGCCTTCTTTTCCACTGGTGATGAGTTACGCCCAGTGGGAAGTGAGCTGGCTCCTGGACAGATTTATGATTCTAACCGCTATTCAATCCAAGGCTTACTGAGTAAAAGCCATGTTGACTGGATTGATTTAGGCGTTATAGCCGACAATAAAGAAGCCATTCGCGGTGCCTTTAAAGAAGCCGCCAGCAAGGCTGATATGGTATTAACATCCGGCGGAGTCTCAGTAGGAGACGCCGACTTCACTAAACAAATTTTGTCTGAAGAAGGCAAAATTACCTTTTGGAAACTTGCTATTAAGCCAGGTAAGCCATTCGCATTTGGTAAAATTGATAACGCTATTTTTTGCGGTTTGCCCGGTAATCCCGTTTCTTCAATGGTAACGTTTTATAAACTCGTGTTGCCCATTCTAAATAAAATGCAGGGACTCAAGCCAGTTAAACCATTATTTTGCCAAGCAAGGTTACTGACAGATATACGAAAACACCCTGGTAGAGTCGAATATCAACGCGGCATACTCAGTCGTAATGAAATGGGTGAGCTTGAAGTTGCGATTACTGGCGGCCAAGGTTCAGGCATGCTCACATCAATGAGTTTAGCTAATTGCTTTGTGATATTAGATCAATTCCAAGGCGACAAACCAACAGGCACCCAAGTCACCGTAGAACCTTTTAATAACGTGTTGTGTTAGGAATAGTATGGATTCACTTGATCAAGAGATACTCACTGATAATGAAATGCTACGCTACAGTCGTCAGATCTCTATTAAGGCTATCGATATCGATGGCCAAGAAAAGCTCAAGCTTGCCAAAGTATTAATTATTGGCGCTGGCGGTCTAGGCTGCGCAGCAAGTCAATATCTTGCCGTGGCTGGAGTTGGGGAAATTACCTTAGTTGATTTTGATACTGTAGAGCTGTCCAATTTGCAGCGTCAAGTATTGCACTACGACGCCAATATTGGTCAAGCAAAAGTTGAATCGGCTAAACAGACACTGATGCTGCTTAATCCATTGATTAATATCAATACCATCAATAAGTTGTTAGATGATGATGAGATTAATGCATTGGTGAGTCAACATAGCTTAATTCTTGATTGCACCGACAACATGCTAGTGCGTGAACAGCTTAATAAAAGCTGTTTTGAGCACAAAGTGCCTTTAGTGTCGGCCGCGGCTATTAGAATGGAAGGCACTGTTACAGTATTTGACTACCAACAAGACAGTCCTTGTTATCAATGTTTTGGTGCTCTGTTTGGTGAGCAACAATTAACGTGTGTTGAAGCGGGTATTCTTGCGCCTGTGGTCGGCATGATTGGTTGTATTCAAGCAACAGAAGCCATAAAAGTCATCACGGCTATCGGCGCGCCATTAACGGGTAAGTTGTTAATGATTGATGCTATGACCATGGAGTTTAGGCAAATGCGTTTACCTAAACAACCACATTGTAAAGTTTGCAGTGTTAATCAGTAGATAACATCACATCTCTATAGTCATGGTTCTTTAGATATAGTTCTTTAGATATAGTGATGGTGCTAACGCGCTGGCGAATGTACAGCGCCAGAGTCGCTTAATACGCTATCAGCTAAATCGACTGATGGCGCTATCACCAATTGCGCTTTAGCAAGCTGTTCACGTTCGGCTTTAGCAATATAAGGTGATTTATTGGCGGCATGAAGCTTAGCATTAGCTTTTTTGGCTTTAGCTTTAAGAGTTTGATTAATTTTCTTTTTACGATTCATATTGGTCACTTGATGGCATTTATACGAGGTAATTATAATCTCAAAATGATTAAAACCCTATAGATTCCAGCTTATCAGTGACCAAACAGCATCAATCGAATATGGTGTTAAACATTATTCTTGTAAGACCACCCACAAAGCATGAACAAGCCCTGGTACAAAAAAGAAAATACATAACAAGATATTAATTAATAAGTCTTTACCCATGCCTTTTTTGAGCAAAACTGCCACTGGGGGCAGTAAAATCGCAATAATCACCAGCAATAATTTATTAGAATCCATTTTAGTTACCTTATTTTAGTTGATTAATTTAGCTATAGTTATTATAAAAATAGTTTACGATACAATTTGTTAACTAGGACCATTTCTTAACTAGGACATTTAGCCTATTATTCTAGTTACGCTTTTGTTATCAAATAATGGCATAGTCTTATTCACGATACTAATGAGTCATATGGAACATAACCAGAGTATTATCTTTGTTCAATTTTTTAGCTTAATAGCGGTAAGTTGCGCTATAGCTTGGACATTGCTTGCCAGTCTATTACGCATCGCACCTAAAGCCAGTTGGTGTTTCGCTGCAACCAATATTTGTACTCTTATTGGCATTTTGCTTTATACCCAACGTACTGAAGCAATTAACTATTTATACTGGTTTGTTGCAGACATGACAATACTTGTGGGTTTTGCTCTGGTGCGTTGGGGCTGCCAACATTTATTTAAGCAGCCTATATCTTACCGATTTGATCTAATACTGCTGGCAACCACGGCATTATTAATGTTGTTGGTACCACCATCTCTGACCTATGCTGTCTACCTAGTGACCGTAATGAGTATTACCGCTGCAACGTTCATCACTCTTAGTGGTATTGATAATTTTCGGGCGGTAAAAAAACACTTACCGCTGCATTATTCAGTCTTGATTAACATACCTTTTTTCACCATCGGTTTATTGTTTATCATCCGCACAGTTGTGCTATTACTTTCCCCAGACGAACTGGCCCACATTTCAGCTGCAGACAAGCTTAACTCATCATTAGTAATGTGGAGCTACATCATATTACTGCTTCTCACTAACCTAGTATTATTTGGTAATGCGTTGACTCGCTTAGTCTACAAGGTCGCCAGATTAGCCAATAAAGATCAACTAACAGGCTTATGGAATAGGCACTCTTTATTAATAAAACTTGAAGAAGTTGATGCCCTTTGGCTTCGAAATGGTTTGGCATATAGTTTAATGGTACTCGACTTAGACCATTTCAAACGCATCAACGATACTTATGGCCATTTAGCGGGTGATATGGTGTTAAAGAATACTGCTGATATATTAAAGCAATCACTGCGGAAAATTGATTTTATCTGTCGTTATGGGGGCGAAGAATTTCTGATTATATTACCAATAACGGATAACAGTGAAGTTCAACTCGTGGCTGAAAAATTGCAACGCAAAATTAATGAAAATACCGTTTTATGGCAAAAAAACAATATCAATATCACCCTCAGCATTGGTTATGCTACTTGTAAAACCCACCTTAGTATTGAACAATTATTACAGTTAGCTGACGACGCTATGTACCTTGCTAAAAGTAAAGGCCGCAATACAATTTGCTCAATGGAAGAGTCAACGGTTAAGCCAACACAACAACAAGAATAATCAACACAAACATAGAATTCATAATGCGCATCATCATCTTTACCAATAACAGCCTAAAACCTATTCTAGACAACAAACGCTTTTATTCAGCTATCTAGTTATCTTGGCTTACAATGGCTCTGATGAAGGCTTGTCTGAGTGGTTTGGTACAATAACTAGCAAGTCGGTCATTGTAAATTTATAATAAATCTAGCTTATTGATTTTCACGATCAGTTAAATGAATTAATCTTAAATAACCTCAACTCGGGATAATAGACGCTATCAAGCAGTCCTTTGTCTCGCTAACGGTGTTGCATTGACTCGCAATAGGTTAGCTATTGACGCGCTAATGCGCCTTGTTAGCAAAAATGACCAGTTTGATATGTATGTCATTTTGCCTTACATATTCCACCTATTAACCCGAGTAGAGGTTAAATAAAAAACATTTAACTAAAATATTGCCATTGAAATTTTTTTACACTAGCCTCAATGGCATATTTAATAAGAAATCACCTTTATATGTACCTTTATGATGGAACATGAATCCACACAAATCTTAATGTAAGTATTGTGTTTACTCGCAGCTACAGCAACCGCCTCTTGGTGGGTTATGGCTTATCCAATGAGAGTTGCACCTAAGGCGAGTATTCTTTTTTCATTAGCAAATTTATGCGTACTTATTGGCATGTTGCTCTACACCCAGCGTACCGACCAACCCAGTTACCTTTATTGGTTCGCGGCTGATGTAATAATCTTACTTGGATTTAGTGCCCTTCGCTGGGGTGCACAAAGACTATACCGATTACCAAGTAGCAAATTATTCGATTTAACCGTCATCACTATCGCGGCGATATTGATGCTTTTGGTCACACCACAACGCACCGAAGCAGTCTATTTGGTATCTATGTTATCTTTAGCGGCATCAATATTATTTTTTGGGCTAGCTCGAGATCATTTACACGCACTTCGAGATACATTTACAGCTTTCGCTACCAACTGGTTAGTGATCCCAATAGCATTAATTGGCTGTTTATTTCTATTAAGGCCCATCATACTTTTATTTTTTCCAGACAAAATAACTGTCTTTGCCACCTTAAACACCGCCGATGCTAAGCCGACCCTATGGGTGTATATCATACTGATTTTACTTGTTAACATTTTAATTGTGGGCAATTCAATCAACAAACTCGTGACAAAAATCCTCACTTTAGCCAACCGTGATGCTCTTACCGGTATTTGGAATCGTCATTCTCTTGATAAACAATTACAACGCATCCACAGTAGTTGGCAAATTTCCAACATACCTTACAGCATCCTCTTAATCGATTTAGACCACTTTAAAATGATTAATGATAATTGGGGTCATGCTATGGGGGATATCGTGCTGGAGAAATCAGCGAATGCTATTAATCATGTTATTCGTAATGAAGATTTTTTATGCCGTTATGGCGGCGAAGAGTTTCTGATTTTATTACCAAACTGCACTCTAGAGCAAGCTCATCAAATGGCTTCACGATGCCAGCAAGTACTTGCCGACCTGGTTATTGATACAGGACAACATAAACTTGCCATTACTGCTAGCATCGGTTGTGCGATTGTTACACCAGACACGCCAATTAAGCACATTCTAGCGCGAGCCGACAAAGCCATGTATGACGCAAAAAAAGCGGGCCGTAATTGCATTGCAACGGCAGCTTAACTTTACCTCTTAGAGGGATGATAGCCAGAGACTAGTCTTAACTCGGCCACGATAAGTCATTCGGTGATTGCCATTGATTAACCATAAGTTGTTGGCATTCTGGCAATAAAAATTGTGCGCCGAATTGAGGCTGTTGTTGGAAAGCATAAACCTGCTCTAGATAAGTAAAATGCAGACTATAAGCATGTAAATAACATCTATCACTCTGCTCATTACCATATAGCGTATCGCCTAAAATTGGCACTCCAATACTGGCTAAGGCCACTCTTAATTGATGGGTTTTGCCGCTCAACGGTTTCAGTAAATACATCCGCATACCAGAGGCAATACTCTGACTAAAAAACTGTGTAACAGCAGGGTTTTCAGTCGTTCGCAGTAACTTATACATACTGCGACGCCCCTTAGCCATGTCGCCAACGTGCCCGCCATGTTTCTTTTTAGGTTTACCACAAGCAATTGCCAAATAATATTTTTGAACTTTATGCTCAGTAAACATTTTGGTAAACACATTGGCTGCTTGAGGGGATTTAGCCACAATCAGCAAACCTGAAGTTGGCGTATCAAGCCTATGCACGGGGTAAAGCTTGTAACCTAAATCAGCTTCAGCTTGTGCAATCACTCCCGCACTTCCATCTTGACTGTGAAAATGAACATTAACGGACTTACTGATGACAATAAAGTCTGTTTGATCACTGAGCACTTGATACATAGATTATCCAACAACGATTAAATGGGAGGCTTGTGGGGTTATTTAAAGTGAATACTTACTAGTAAGCCGGGATTATTATCGTGGAGTGAAATCGTCGCTTTATGACGCGATAGAATAGCCTTTACCATCGATAACCCTAACCCTGTACCTTTGTAATGCCGACTTGGATCTAAGCGCACTAAACGATCGAATACCCGTTCTTTATCTTCGTCGATAATACCCGGTCCATTGTCACTAATTTGAATATGTTTACCGTGCTGAATAATATTAATCGTGGCGCCATTTGGTGAATACTTTATCGCGTTATCCACTAGATTAAATAATGCTTGGAACAATAAATACTTATCGCCATTCACGTAAACATCATCTTCTAAACTAATATTCAACACTTGGTCATGACTCTCGGCAATCACCTCTGCCATTTCAAATAAATCTTGGCAGATTTGCTGTAAACTCACCGGCTGTAAATCAAGCATTTGCTGACCTTCTTCGATGCGAGTTAACGATAACAGGGCATCAAAAGTTCCCAAGCAGTGGTCTAATTCTTCGAGTAACTCAGCGGTGGCATCGGCAAGTTCAGATGTAGGCTTTTGCGACAACAGCTCAATACCTATGCGTAAATGCGATAATGGCGTGCGTAAATCATGGGCAATATTATCGGTCACCCCACGAACTGCACGTAAATTTTGTTCTAATGTATCGAGCACTAAATTAAATTGTCGTGCCAGCATGTCAAATTCATCCTGGCTTTCACTGACTGGCAGCCGAGTTTCATAATGCCCAGCTTCAATCTGTTCACTCAAACGGTTATATTCGACCAGTCGTCTAAGGATGGCTTTTGAGAAAATATACCCTAACGCAAGCGTGAGTCCTAAAGTGAATGCTACGGCCCAAAATGCAGCATTAATAAATTTTTCGATTAAGGCCGCAAGTTGATCGGTACGCGTAGCAATTAATACTGGGCCATAACGGGTGATAACTAAACCACCAGTAAGGATATGCAGTTTGTCTGGGCCACCAGTAAAGATAGGAAAATCTTTCGTTTCAGGCAGTTGTGGCATGTTTTCAGGTAAGAAAGTCAATGCGCCTACCATATCTACACTGTTGCGCCATGCAATCAGTGCAGTTTTAGGGTCGGCAGCACGAATTTGAGCTGCAAAACTGCGACGGTTAACCGTTAAGGCTAACTGTTGATAGCGCTGCATTTCTGCAGCAAGATGTTTATCAACTTGATTTTGCTGCTCAATCACTAATTGTCGATAGAGACTAAGCACCAACATAACAATGAGTATGGTTACTAATGTCGAGAAGATTAGCGTGATCCGCCACGCACTACTTTGGTAAGGCTTAATGCCTTTTACAAAGGCGATATCCAGCCCCTCTAACGGTTTCAATTAACTCACCATGTCCAAGTTCTTCAAACTTGCGACGTAACTTGGCAATATGCACATCAATCACATTGGTGCGAGGATCAAAATGGTAATCCCACACAGCTTCAAATAATAATGTGCGGCTAATTACTTGATTAGGATGCTCCATCAAATATTTAAGCAATTGAAATTCTTTTGGTTGAAGCATTAACTCGCTATCGTCAAGGGTGACTTTACGGGTTAATAATTCCATCTTTAAACTGCCCACTTCAATTTCAGTCGCCGCGGGTTCTACCACGTTACGTTGAGCAAGTTTTTCAGCGCGTACTAACAATTCTGCAAAGGCAAATGGCTTGGTCATGTAATCATCACCGCCCGCACGTAAACCTTTTACACGCTCATCAACATGACTTAATGCCGATAAAATAAGTACAGGTGTTTTGTTACCACTGGTACGCAGAGCAGACAATAATGTTAAGCCGTCTAGCTTTGGTAACATGCGATCGAGGATCAGTAAATCATATTGGTTATGTTTGGCTAACGTGAGGCCTTCTTGGCCATCTGTAGCGCTATCAACTTGATATTTCTGTGCCGTAAATCCGTCGGCTACATACTTTAATGTAGTAGCATCATCTTCAACCAATAATATACGCATAGTCATAGAGTCTTTAATCCCATTTGAGCAGAGGTAGTGGACGTAGAGTCTCAATATCGAAAGCAATAGTATTTCTACTATCTTGATTGAGTAATTTTAGTTCGAGATAACTAATTGATAAATCGTGGTCCAATTCCGCCTGTGTTAAATATCCTTTTTGGTTTTCAATCGCGAGGGTAACTAATTCCGAAAACGTCATATGCTTAGCTCGCAGCTTTTTTGCCGCATTAACTTGGCCAATATCATCAGAGGCATAAGCAGACGATTTTTCAGTTAATAATGTACCGTCTAAAGCTCGATATTCGTATTTATTGATTCGGTGTGTCTCTACGTTAACCATAGAAATTTTGTACACCAGCAAACCTTCTTCAACATCAACATCAAAGTCACATATGGTGCCTTCGTCTTGTTGTTCTAATTGTTCCATGACCGTTATTGGCTTTAAAAAGTCACCATTGATCAATAAAGAGTGCATAGATGGAGTGGCCATCACGGCACAAGGAAGAAAGCATATTGCTAGCAGCAACCGAACCATCACAAGCCTCTATATAATTGAAAATTCTATCACACGACTACTCTACCTAAGAGCAGCCAAAGTCCCAAGAAATCTAAGATTAATAATTGATCATAAATACCATTTTTCAGTGAGATGGGTTGTCGTTGTACAATGTTTTTTAGAAATACAGGTTCTGGTAAACCTATACAAATCAGCCCAAATGGGACGGTTTTATATCAAATGCGCTATTTAGATCGTTAAATGGCCTTATTCAAACATCAATCCCCAGTTTATTATCCGAAAATGACATTCTGAGCGATAAAAAGAATTATTTAAACTCAACGCGGGTTAAGAAGTGGGATATGTAAGGCAAAAATACAATATTCGCCTATTTTATTTCAAACTTGGTTATCCGAGTTCAGACTGTGCACTTAAAATATGAATTTGATCTGACTTAAGCGCAATAGTCGTTTGCACTCCTGGCACTAAGGCTAACTTATGCACTAAATGCGTCGGCACATCTGCATTGATAATAGATCCAATACCAACAACTGACGCTATCACTCGTGACGATTCACCCATCACCAACACAGACTCAATTAATACTTCTAATTTATTTAAGCTTTTACATAGACGACCGCTGCTAATGGCGTTAAAACGAATACCTTGGTTTGGAATAACCCAACGGATAGATTGGCCGACAGCTAATGCTGGTGCACTGTCGCTGACAATCAATTCATCACCCAGCGTAAACTGGGTCATATTACGTTCAATATCTTGCGATACGACTTGACCGTCAAAAATATTCCTCAGGCCCATTTGCCTTGCAACCGCTTCATTATTAGGATGAGATAACACCTCAGATGGTTTGCCTTGTTGCAGCATTTGGCCCTGACTAATGAGTATCATTTTATCGGCCAATAACAACGCCTCATGGATGTCATGCGTTACCATAACCACTGGGATAGACAATTGCTGTTTTAACCGAGCTAACTCAATATACAAGCGTTCCCGAGTTTCTTTGTCTACCGCAGAGAAGGGTTCATCTAACAGTAGAATAGCTGGCTCACGAGCCAGAGCACGGGCAAGCGCAACTCGTTGACGTTGTCCGCCAGACAATTGCGCGGGTAAGCGATCAGGCAATCCATGTAAATTAACACGCTCTAACCAATCTAATGCTCGCTGTTTGCGTAATTCTTTTGGCACATGATCAAGCCCAGAAATCACATTGTCGAGTGCTGATAAATGTGGAAAAAGGCCAAAATGCTGTGGCATATAACCAATATGCCGCTGCTGGGGAGTTAACGAAATAGACTGCTCTGCATCAAACCATAATCTATCACCACAATGAATGTGACCCCGTTGAGGTAAACTCAAACCGGCAATCATTCTCAGTAAGGTCGTTTTACCGCCACCAGAAGGGCCAACAACGGCTAACACTTCACCGGCCCGACAACTAAAATGAGCTTCCAATGGAATGGGAAGTGTTTGTGAAATATCACATATAAGATCAGCGTTGTGAGGCATCACGATGCCCTCCTAAACGCTTCGACATACTGGTAGTGAGTGCTAACGCACTTACCGCAAACAACAATAATACTAAAGACATCATTCCGGCAGAATCAAAATCGAATGCCTGCACACTATCATAAATCGCTATTGAGATGGTTTTGGTTTCGCCGGCAATATTACCGCCCAGCATCAACACCACACCAAATTCGCCCAACACATGGGAAAAACACAGTACCACGGCCGTTAATACTCCAGGCCATATCATGGGTAATTCTATTCGAAAAAAGATCCGTAATCGACTCATGCCACAGCAAGCTGCAGCATCACGAATGTCGATCGGAATCGTTTCAAAAGCACGCTGAATAGGCTGAACCGCAAAGGGAATATTGACGATAATGGAAGCGATGACTAAACCAGAGAAATGAAACACCAATTGTTGGCCGGTTAATTGCTCAACCCATTGACCAATTATGCTTTGATTACCTAACCCCACTAGCAGGTAATAACCAATGACCGTTGGCGGCAACACTAACGGCACCATGATCAAAGCTTCAAGCCATGATTTACCTTTAAATTGGTGATATGCCAACGCCCGCCCGACAATAATAGCCAACGGAATTAACAATACTACGGTAAAACAACTCAGTTTGACCGACAGCCACAGAGCTTGCCAATCCATTAATCAGCCTTCTTAACAGCAGGTTTTGGTAAATTAAACCCAAATTGAGACAATACTTTCTGCGCATCGGGTGATTGCATGTATTGATAAAATCGCTCCGCAGTTTCAGATGCATTAGGCATTAATGCCATTCGTTGATTAAGCGGTTGATATAGCGAATCAGGGATAACCACATAATTACCACGCTTGGTAAATTCAGTAGATAGCACCAATGATAACGGCACAATACCACCTTGAGTCGATCCACTAATGGTAAATTGGGCAGCTTGTGAAGCATTTTCGCCTAAAATCAGTTTAGGCTGCAGTGCGTCCCACAAACCTTTTGCTTTAAGTACTTCACGCGCACGTTCACCATATGGAGCATGGTCGGGATTAGCTATCGCAAAACGAGACACCTTTCCATCGGCTATTAATTGCGCTAATCCAACTAACTCAGGATCTAAAATTAACGGCGACTTCTTAGGTGCAGCAAGAGCAAGCCGACCGATGGCATAAACAACGCCATCATTTTGTGTAAAGCCCGCTTGATGTAACCGTTCAATATAATCCTCATCGGCACTGAGCATCATCTCAAACGGTGCACCATGCTGAATTTGGGTGACAAAATTACCCGAAGAACCATAACTGATCCGCAGAGCCAAACCGGTTTGCTGCTGAAAACGTATCGCTATCTCATCTACTGCAAATTTTATGTTGGCAGCCGCAGCAATGGCAGGAGCATCACTCGCGACACTTAAAGAACTAAACCCTACGAAACTGACAATGGTAAAGAATAATGCGATAGCGCCGACTCGGAGTCGAGGCAAAAAAGAGTATGAATGCTGAGTAATGTTGGCATAAATGAAAGACATTGAGGGTTTATCCTTGCTATGTACGAGTCATAGATACGATTACTTTTGCCACATTTTGGCTGCCTGCTGATCGCTATCACGCGCTTCAACCCACTTAGCGCCAGTATCACCCGCTTCAAGTTTCCAAAAAGGTGCTTTCGTTTTTAAAAAATCGATTAAAAACTCACATGCCGCGAAAGCCGCTTTACGATGAGCGCTGGTCACACCAATAAACACTATTTGTTCGCCAAGCGACAACGTACCCACTCGATGAATAATCGTTACTTTATTTAACGGCCAACGTTCACAAGCCTGTTGGCTAATCTGTAATAATACCGATTCAGTCATACCAGGATAATGTTCTAGAGTTAAGTCTGTTACAGCACTACCATCATTAAAGTCTCGCACTTTACCAACAAAATTAACCACTGCACCGTCCTGATTATCACAGGCTAGTAAGGCATATTCATCAGCGACACTAAAATCTTCAGTGTGAACTCGTACAATAATTTGGTTGCTATGATTTTCCATGTTATCCCCCAGTGACTGGAGGGAAAAATGCCACTTCGTCGCCGTCGTTTACGGGTGAATCCCACTGGCTCATGGTTTGATTAATCGCCACCAGCAATTTGTCTGATGCCAACACTTTCGCCCACTTCTCATCGGTGGCTGCAAGCGCTGCACGTAATGCTTCGGCAGTATCAATGTTATCAGCACTATGTTCGACTTTAGCGGTGCCTAATAACTCGCGGATTTGGGCAAAAAATAACACTTGGATCATAGTGGTCTCTCAATGCATTAATTCATAAATATACTGGGTGTGCGTTTGGCTTGTAGGGCTGATTAGGCTTTAAAATGGCCAGATTTGCCACCGCGTTTTTCAAGTAAATGCACTTGAGAAATAATCATGTCTTTTTGTACAGCCTTACACATGTCATAAATGGTTAAGGCTGCTATAGAGGCCGCCGTTAGCGCTTCCATTTCAACACCGGTCTTACCCGACAACTTACATAAACTGGTAATGCGCACGCGGTTATGCTCAGGCTGAGCCTCAAGCTCCACCTCTACCTTGGTCAGCATCAAAGGGTGACATAATGGGATCAAATCAGATGTTTTTTTAGCTGCTTGAATACCGGCAATACGTGCGGTAGCAAATACATCGCCTTTGTGATGGCTGCCATTCATTATCATGGCTAAGGTTTCCGGTGCCATATCAATAAAGGCTTCTGCGCGCGCTTCGCGCTCGGTGACGGCTTTTTCAGTCACATCGACCATATGGGCATTGCCATCGGCGTTAATATGGGTAAAACAATTGCTCATGCTTTTTTACTGCCTTAATCAAATTCAATGTCTATCGACTTAGCGTAGCAAGTAATGCCACGTCAGCCGGTTTCGCTCAATAACGGCTTAACCACCAATAGAGGCGAGGTGCTGAGTCACACCCGTAATACCTTGATGTAAAAAGTGGGTTTCTTTTTTCTGCGCTAATTGACCGTGCAAACGACTAATTAATTCATCTCGCTGCGAAGCATCTTGTATTAAATCACGCAAATCGACGCCATTTTCAGTAAACAAACATAAATGTAATTTACCTTTTGCAGAAACTCGTAAACGGTTACAGCTGGCACAGAAGTTCTTTGCGTAAGGCATAATTAATCCAATACGACCTTGATAGTCTGCATGGCTAAAATTTTGTGCAGGCCCGTCATCAACATTAGGTAGATCGTATAACCAACCTTCTCGCTCAAGTTGTTTTTTTATATCAACCCCAGCTAAATGATGCGAGTTAAAATAATCGTGGCCTAAGCCTGTTTCCATTAACTCAATAAACCGTAAATCGATAGGCGTGTTTTTGATCCACTGTAAAAAGCGCGGTAAATCTTTGTCGTTTAAGCCTTTCAATAACACGGCATTGACTTTAACGCGCTCAAATCCCGCTTCAAGAGCGGCTTCTATACCGCGCATCACTTGGTCAAATTTGTTTTCACCAGTAATTTGATAAAACATTTTAGGATCTAAACTATCAACTGACACATTAATACGGCGTAAACCGGCGTCATACCATTCTTTGGCATGCTGCTGTAAACGATAACCATTGGTGGTCATCGCTACGGTATTAATATTGGGATTGTCGGCAACGATCCGCACAATATCGGTGAAATCTTTGCGCAAAGTGGGCTCACCACCGGTGATACGAACTTTTTGTGTTCCCACCTCACCGAAACCAGCAACCAGATTTTCAATCTCATTGAGCGTCAAGAAGGTAGGTTTACCATCCGGACGATAACCGTCGGGTAAACAATAAGTGCATTTGAAATTGCAAACATCAGTAACTGACATGCGCAAATAGTGAAATCGTCGACCAAAGCTGTCTTGTAATTGGGACATGTTAACCTTTCCAAGTGTGGGAGGTGAGTGCATTTCTTTACTCACCCCGGTGGCAAAATTACCACGGCTAACTGCCCATATCATTGACGTAGGGCAAAAAGCTCGGAGAACCGTCAGATCCAATTATAGGCCTAATTACCGTTTTACAAATACCCCTTTAGGCGAATATCTTAGCTTGAAAGACTATATCGTTAACTATTTGTGACTCTACTCACGCTAACAAGATTGTGTTTGCCACTGTGACAAACGTTCATTTTGCGGTAAGGTGAGTAAAGGATAAACGATCGTTTACTTATTTTAATCGTTATAAAAAACAATAAACCCGCAATGAACGGGAAACTTTAAAAGGTGAGATGATGGAACGCGAGTCAATGGAGTTCGACGTAGTAATTGTCGGTGCTGGCCCTGCAGGTTTAGCCACCGCTTGTCGTTTAATGCAAATATCTAAAGATGCCGATAAAGAAATCACTGTTTGCGTGGTAGAAAAAGGCTCCGAGGTTGGTGCCCATATTTTATCGGGTGCCGTATTTGAACCCGATGTACTGGACGAATTATTTAATGATTGGCGTGATTCAGACATCCCGTTAACCACCAAAGTCACTCATGACGAAATCTACCTGCTAAACTCAGAGACACAGTCTCGCTTAATGCCTAACAGCTTAGTGCCTAAAACCATGCACAATGATGGTAACTACATTATTAGTGTGGGTAACCTAGCCCGTTGGTTAGCCAACAGAGCCGAAGCCATGGGCGTAGAGATTTTCCCAGGTTTTGCAGCCAGTGAATTACTGTTTAATGAAGACAACAGTGTTAAAGGTATTTTAATTGGTGATATGGGTGTTGGCGAAAATGGTCAACATAAAGACAGCTATATGCCGGGTATGGAATTACATGCTAAATACACCGTGTTTTCAGAAGGCTGCCGTGGCCATCTAGGTAAACAACTAATCCAAAAATACCATTTAGACAATGGTAAAACGCCACAGCATTATGGCTTAGGCTTTAAAGAAATTTGGAAAATCCCTGCTGAGCAACATCAGCAAGGTAAAGTGGTTCACACTGGTGGTTGGCCACTCGTGAATGGCTCATCTGGTGGTGGATTCCTATACCACATGGAAGACAACCAAGTTGCTGTTGGGTTAATTATCGATTTAAATTATAAAAACCCTCATCTCAGCCCATTTGATGAATTTCAACGCTATAAAACTCACCCTGTGATTGCCTCGACATTAACGGGCGGTGAGCGCTTATCTTATGGTGCTAGAGCTATTGCCAAAGGCGGTTTAAATTCATTACCTAAAATGAGTTTTCCTGGTGGTTTAATCATTGGCTGTAATGCGGGTACGCTTAACTTTTCTAAAATCAAAGGGACGCATACGGCAATTAAGAGCGGTATTATTGCAGCAAAAACTTTAGGTGAAGGCTTAATTGCCGGGCTTGAAGGCGGCAAAGATCTTGACTGCTTCCAAGACCGTTTCGAAAAGAGCTGGCTACATGAAGAGCTTTATAGCTCACGCAACTTTGGTCCTGCCATGCATAAGTTTGGTACGCTACTCGGTGGCGCCTTTAACTATATCGACCAAAACTGGTTTGGTGGTAAGTTTCCGGTGACCTTTAGAGACACCACTCCAGATTACGCCACGATGGGCTTAGCGAGCGATTACAATAAAATTGACTATCCTAAACCTGACGGCAAGTTGAGTTTTGATAAGTTATCGTCAGTATATCTGTCGAATACTTTTCATGAAGAAGATCAGCTGTGTCATTTACGTCTAAAAGACCAAAGCATCCCAATATCGGTTAACTTAGTTAAATTTGATGAACCCGCGCAACGTTACTGTCCTGCCGGCGTTTATGAAGTTGTTGAAGAAGCCGGTGACAAAAAGTTTGTCATTAATGGTCAAAATTGCATTCATTGTAAGACTTGTGACATTAAAGACCCGAGCCAAAACATTACCTGGGTCACACCAGAAGGCGGCGGCGGACCAAACTATCCAAATATGTAAGCGAACCAATAGTTAAAATATTGGCGCAGTCAAAAAAACGCACTTAAATATAGGTGCGTTTTTTTTGTTTTATCGACTATCATTACCCACATAAAATCAAAAAACCTACACCAAAAGACTAT
Source organism: Shewanella sp. SG41-4 (assembly GCF_014164505.1). Lineage (GTDB taxonomy): Bacteria > Pseudomonadota > Gammaproteobacteria > Enterobacterales > Shewanellaceae > Shewanella. The sequence continues at coordinate 16,449 of NZ_JACJFI010000041.1, forward strand.
TTTGCTGACGGAATCAACTTAACTGCAAAATAATTATCAATTTATTGCCATTGTGTCCGATATACCATAGAGATACTCCCAAGAGGCTGTTGTAGATGAATACACTTACCATTAAACAAAAAATATTACTGACCGTGACGGTTGCTGTATTGCTATCGACGATCTTAGTCGGATTATTAAGTCAACGAAGTGCAAAGCAAGTTGTTGAGCAGCGGATGCTAAACTCGGAAATGCCGAGCTTACTCATGCAAATTCGCAATGAAATCGATCTCGAAATCAGTAGTTTAATGAATGCGGCGGAGCAGCTAGCCAACAGTAAAATGTTGCTTGAATGGCTTAAAGATGGTCGCCCTGCTGACCAAGAAAACCTCGTTATTGCAGAACTTAATAGCGTAAAAAATCAATACGATTTAGCCCAAGCGTCTTACGCTGACCGCGAAACCGCAGCTTACTATACACAGGACGGTTTTTTACGAGTATTAACTCCAGAACAAGATGCTTGGTTTTTTGATTATCGCAAGAGTAAACAAGAGCGGATGCTGAATGTATTCACAGAACCTAGTAACGGTGACGTTAAGCTTTACATCAATTATCAACAACCTGAAGGTCGAGGCTTAGTGGGTCTAGCAAAATCTTTAGATGATATGGTTAATTTGCTGGCTTCGTTTAAAATCGAAGATAGCGGCTTTGTATATTTAGTTGATACAAATGGTGACGTCAAACTGCATCAAGACACCCGCAAGATAGGTAAAAGCAAGCTCAGCAACTTATACCCAGGTGCCAATACTAATCAGTTGTTAAACAAAAGTGACTTCAATTTAGTTAAAGCCGATGTCGATGGTCAGCAGATGTTGATTGCCAGTAGCTACATTGAATCGATGGATTGGTACTTGGTTGCTCAAGTACCTGAAGCGGAAGTATTTGCCCTGTTACAAGAGTCGGCTTATCAGATTTTATTGTGGACCGTACTCATCGCTGCAGTATTTATTGCTATTTCGATTGCCGTTGCTGGTTCGGTTAGCCGCCCTATTGCACATATTGCCGAGCTATTTCGTAACATTGGTGAAGGCGAAGGCGACTTACGTCAAAGATTACCGGTTAATGGTGATGACGAAATTGCCCAGCTTGCTCGAGGCTTTAATAGCTTCATCAGCAAAATCCAAGATACCGTGATCGAAGTAGCTAAAACCAGCGAGCAGCTAGGTTTATCAGCACATGATGTATCAAACCAATCGCATCAAACGTTAGCAGATAGCCAGTTACAAAAAGACCGTACCATCATGGTTGTCACCGCAATTAATGAAATGGGCGCTACGGTTAATGAAATTGCTAGCAATGCAGCTCAAGCAGCGGTCACCGCGCGTGATGCTGATACTGAATCCGTTGATGGTCAAAAAGTAGTCACCCGTGCGCGTTCAACGATTAATCAATTATCTAAAGACGTAGAGCAAGTCGGTGAAGTTATTGAGTCGCTAGCGACACACACTAAATCGATTGGCAGTATTTTAGATGTTATTCGCGCCATTTCAGAACAAACTAACTTACTAGCACTTAACGCGGCAATTGAAGCTGCTCGCGCCGGAGAAGCGGGACGTGGCTTTGCTGTGGTAGCTGATGAAGTGCGTAACTTAGCTTCTCGAACTGCTGCATCAACGGACCAAGTGCAAAATATGATTGATAAGCTTCAATCTGAAACTAGTCGTGCCGTTAATGCGATGGAGCAATCTCGTAGCCGCTCACTAGAAGGTGTTACGGCTGTTGATGAAGCAAGCCAGTCGTTAAGTGGTATTAGCGAGCGTATTGCGCTGATTAGCGATATGAACATTCAAGTTGCTGCTGCGACAGAAGAGCAATCTACCGTAGTTGAAGACATTAATCGTAATGTGACTGAAATCAACGATATTACTCAACGAACAGCAGATACCGCTCATGCGGCTGCAAATGCGAGTAAATCATTGAATCAGTTAGCCAGTCGACTTGATGTTTTAGTGGCTCGTTTTAAAGTGTAATACCTTTAGAAATCGCTTTAACAAAAACGCCACTCATTTGAGTGGCGTTTTTTATGGTTATTACATTAGGTCATTACGATATGCTTATAGTGCGGGTTACTTAATAAACCGGATAGTGAGCGGGTATTGGTAAGCTATGCCATCGCTGGCTTTAATAATGGCAATAATGGTACAAATAATATCAAGTAATGCCAAGGCGGCTAATAATATGACTCCCACGCCAATCAAAATTAATATTGCTGACACCATGGCATATATCATTAAGCTCAATTTAAAATTAAGACAGTTCTTTCCGCATTGGTTGGCAAACTCAAATTCATCACGCTTCATTAACCACACAATTAAAGGGCCTAAAACACTTCCTAGTGGAAATACATAACCAGCAAAACTGGCGGCGTGGATCAATAACCCCATATCTTTGGCTTGCTTGCTAACGTCGTCTATCGGTTCAGTCATTTGATATTCCTTATCATGTTATTTTTATCATATTGTTCTTATTATACAGGGAGGTATTAACTGGCGTTGCCATATAAGCGCATTGCCCAATCTTCTATACTTTGTTGATCAAGTCGGCGTTGCAATGAATTAACCCAACTTTGTGCTAAACCGTCGCACTCAAGTAATATCTGATATTGCCTTGCATCAAATTCGGCTAAAAAGTAAATCTGCATCGCTTTAGCCACGCTAATATCTGTTTTTCTTTCTAGCAGACTAATACTGTCACACGGACGAATATCACCTTCAGACAACACCCGATAAAACCAGCCGCACATACGACTCTCTTGCATGGCCAAGGCAAACTTAGGATGGCCAAATTGTAGGTTGAGTTTAAAACAAGGTGAACGAGGCTGAGTAACTTGCAAGGTAACATCACCAATTTGGATGATGTCACCGATATTTACTTGCGCTTCATTAAGGCCAACGGTACTGATATTCTCACCCATTGAAGGCGCATCTCGAAACGTTGACATTAAATCCCAGCGGCGATACTGACCATAATGCTCACGCGGAAAATGATGCAACACTCTATCGAGCCCGCCATGATGTTTAGGGTCTGCCTCGCGATTACCTACTACGTGGTCAAATCGCACGATCAACTGCTTAGCGGCATGTTTTTGGTTAATGCAACTGGCAACACCATTGTGCATTTGCACTTGGTCGCCTAAATACAGCCCAGAAATACTCTTTACCAATCGCTTACTCATCCAGCATGTCCTTGCTTAAGCATGATTATAGAGTGCCAATATACCCAATTTTCAGACAAAAAAAAGCCTTACAGGGGAAGTGTAAGGCTATAAATAAAATGGGAGATAATGTAGCAAAAATAATAGCTAAAAAATGGTCTGAACCATTCGACGCTATAGAAGTTGTTTAGACGCGCTCATCATAAAGGCCAACTATGACACTAAAATGACAAGCCAATACTATTTTTAGATCTCCGCATACACTTAACAGCGCGCAGCATTAACCTGAAAACCGTAACTTAACCCAAGTTGAGCTTAGGCTAGATACTGCTTAAGAGCTTCACCAGGAATTGAGCTTTTGGTTGCTACCGCAAATGATGCCCACAACGCACCTTCATGCATCGCATCAGTAATAGGCATCTGCTGACATATACCATGAATAACACCTGCTGCATAAGCATCCCCTGCTCCCGTAGTATCGACCACATCGGCTATGACAGCTGGTACATGTTGTTCTCCAGTAGCGCTATACACCATCGCCCCTTGATCGCCATCAGTAACAATAAAGTGTTCCAATGCATCGCCAGCAATGGCTTGAGCAAACCGCCATGGCCCCTGATTACAGCGGCCTTGCATATCCGTAATTGATGCAATCAGCACATGACAAGGACGATTACGTTCATCCTTAGCTAATTGCGATATCACTTTACAGTTAGGATTACACGCCATCGCGTCAGCCGCCCAAGCGCCAGCACCTTTGGCGGAAGAGTTAATATAAAAAGCATCCCAATGCTGCCAATCTGGTGGTGCAGGAAGTTCAAAAATAGGTCGCTGAGGTCGAATAATGGTTCGCTCACCATCGGGCGTCATTACCAGTAACATCTCACAAGTATTGCCATCAAAACGATGCACTAAACGACAATCAAGCCCTAAGGTACTGGCTTTAGCTAAAATCCAGTCGCCTATATCATCACTACCAACTTCGCTCACCAATGAAACATTATGTTGAGCCCACACCAAACCTAATCCGGTGTTTGCGCCGCCGCCACCTAAACGCAATCCACCATCCTGATAATGAAACCGACCACCTGTTTGTAGGGGCTTATCAAGCATTAAAATGCGATCACAATTGATATTGGCAAGCAAAAGAATATTGGCCATGCAACTCACCTAAAAAAGCGTAGATAAAAAGAGCCTTGAGTATAGCAAAAAGGCCGTGATTATCACGGCCTTTGGTTATCTAAACAAAATTACATATCAGTTGCGCCAAGTGGTTGTCGTAATTGGGCGCGTACATTGTCCATGCCGGAGTAAAACTCCTTCATCATTAACAACCCCATCATTTTACCATTATCGGTCACAATCAATTCGTCTGGGTTGACCGGGTCATTTTTAATGGCTCCCATGGCTTTCATTGAGGCCATTTCTTTAAACAAGGCGGTGTCTAAATTAACGTTAAAAGTGTCGCGGAAATATTTACGCGATAAACGCCCCGAAAACATCCCCAGTAAAAAGCGATATTGCATCACTTCTTTTAATTGATATTTTTTCTGTTGCTCAACGGCCATACGCCCTTCAGCAATACGTTGTTGATATTTTTTCAGTGAAAATGTATTCACGTATAGGGTGTCATTTAAAAAACTAAACGAACCTGAACCAACTCCGAGATATTCATCATAATCAATAACATATTCATCAAATCCTTCATCGTTGGCTTTACCAAACGCCCAAGCCGACAATTGCGTGTATTGCCCCGTTAAGTGATTTAAAATCTGCCGATACTGATTCACCATGTCACTATGAGGCGCAGCTAACTGGCCTTTTACGCTTTTACGAGTTTGATGGGTAATCATCAGTGGATAAGTGGTAATTTGGCGCGGGTCGAGCTTAGATGCCATTTCAAGATCCGACTGGATAATTTCATCAGTTTGACCACGAAAACCGAAAATGAGATCGACATTGATGATCGGAAACAATTCTTTGGCGGCCATAATGCGGTCAAAGGTTTGTTGGCCAGAGCCAAACTTGTCTAGGCGATCGGTCATTTTTAAAATGCCATCGTCAAAGCTTTGTACCCCAATCGACATTCTGTCTACTAGGCCTTTTAATTGCTTAAATTCAGGGCTGGCTAAATGTTGTGGATCAGACTCACAAGACACTTCTTTAATGCCAGGAAACAGATTTTTTGCATGCTCGATGGTACGAGCTAACTCGTCTTCAAGCACAGTAGTCGTGCCGCCGCCAATGTACATAGACTCAAACTCATAGCCCAAATCTTTGGCCATTTGCATCTCTTTGCGCAGCGCGACAAAGTATTCGCGCGCTTTGTCTTCACGAAATAGAAAACGGTGGAAAGTACAAAACGAGCACAAGGTATGACAAAATGGAATATGGGCATACAACATGTACTTTTTGCCTTCTACGGGCTTAGGCATACGGTCTGTAGAAATAGTGTCTAGACGTAAATTTTTATCCACATAATACTGCATCACCCGCTCCATAGAGCTAATCATCCAATTGGGGACGGTAATATTAGATTGATAAGGTTTAATCAACTCCTGGCTGGCTGACTGAATAATTGAAGACATAAAAAATCCTAACTGAATGAAGCCCTGAGAGCAAAACCATTGAAGAACAAAGCGCTAAATAAATGACGCATACGGTAGCAGGCAAACAAAATATCACTTGAGAGATAGCTAAAATGTGAAGTAGCTAATAGATATGCAAACTAGCACGGTTATCACCGTCCATTTGTTAAGCAGATCATGTTTTAGACACTGCTGTTGAGTGATAACGAAAAGATTATTATTAGAAGAAGCATAAGCAGATAAAACACAGCCAGATACGCGCACGACCAAAGCCGAACCCGCATGCAATAAAACGCGTAGCAAATGTTAATTAAAAATTATCAATGAGTAACGAGCATTAACCATCAGCCAATTTAAATGAAATCATAAACAAGGTTTGCTGGTTGGGATAAACCGTTTGAATAAGCTGTTTTAACTCAACCAATGGCAAGCTTTCTTGAGTAGCATGAAACTCGTTAATATCATCGAATGCTAATGGCTCAACAGCCAAAATAATGATATCGCACACCTTAATATGGCTTTCGAGCGTAAACACTTCAACCTGACTCCCGGGCAGGTAATGATTTTCGCTGGCATCACGAATGGTTATCGTCTTCTGCCCTGATGCTACTAGCGGCGTTAAGAACTCAAAAAAGGTAATTGTCGTAGGGGCAGTCATCAGTGGCAACCTTCATTAACACTATAAAGTGCCCACCAGGAGCACATTAGTTCAGCTCAAATTCGCATTATAATCTAGCGTATTCGCCAGGGCTTTGATCAAAGTAACGTTTAAACTCACGGCTAAATTGAGCCGTGCTTTCATAACCCACCTGAGTTGATACTTCTTTTACTTTTAGATTTTGCAATTGTAATAATGCTTTGGCTTTATTAAGGCGAATCTTTTTTAAATATTGTATTGGTGATGAAGCTGTAACTTCTTTAAAGCTACGATGGAATGCCGATGGGCTCATATTCACCAAGCTTGCTAATGTGTCTACTTCAACCGACTCACCATAATGTTTATGAATGTAGTTAAGGGCTTTTTCTACCCTCGATAAACGAGTATGACTTAACGACAACGCATAAAGTGGAGCCGCATTGGGGGAATCTAATAAACGATATAACAGCTCAAGCACTAACGCCTCACCCATCACTTTAGCTTCTAACGGCGACTGCAACGCTTGTAATAACCGAATAACGCTGCAATCCATATCTTCAGTGTTATCTGCAACAAAAAAACCACTCTGGCGCGACTCGTTCAAATCTTTAGGGATTTGATGATGCTCATCCATTAAACGGATAATGTAATTGAGTTGTACTAAATCAATATCAACCATCAGCACCAATACAGGTTCTTCAATGCTAGCAAAGGTTTCACACTCTACCGGCAATGGTACTGTCATCACTAATGAGTGCTGGCGGTCGTATTCAAATATTTGGTTATCTAAATAAACCCGCTTTTTACCCTGACCGACAATAAGTACACCTTGTGAATAACACATTGGTCCGCGCGCACCATATTGTGAGCTGCGAAACACATGCACTCCGGATAAATGCGTATCATTGACCCCTTCTTTTGAGGCCAGTTGTGCCATTAATGTTGCAATCTCACTCATACCTTTCTCCTAAGAACAAACCTTGACACCGATACTATCAAAAAAGCAGTAAAAGGTATTAAACTTATCAATAAACCACCAAATTTATACAATATAGATAGGAATAGGCATGAACACGATAGTTCTGTGTATGTTTTTTTTGACTCAAAGGGCTATCATAACCACATGATTTATTGTTGCTGTTGTGTATAAACAACTTATATAAACATTCAGCCAACTATTTTGTTTCACCGCTAAACCAAAAGGCGTCCATTATGCTTAATTTTGATTATCGTAACCCTACTCATGTTGTTTTCGGTAAAGACCGTATCGCAGAGTTAGACCAACTTGTCCCAGCAAATGCACGAGTATTAATAACTTACGGTGGCGGCAGCGTACAACGCTTCGGCACACTTGATAAAGTCAAAGCAGCTTTAGGTAACCGCACAGTATTTGAATTTGGCGGTATTGAAGCTAACCCTAAGTACGACACACTGATTAAAGCCGTTGAAGTTGCTCGTAAAGAAAATATCGACTTCTTACTCGCTGTTGGCGGTGGTTCAGTGATGGACGGCACCAAATTTATTGCTCTAGCCACTCAGTTTGACGGCGATACCACAACCTTACTACATCATGGTTTTACACCTGTACCTGTG
>NZ_JACJFI010000420.1 GCF_014164505.1 Shewanella sp. SG41-4
AAACCACGGTCATGGCTGACAAATACGATAGCGCCTTTAAAGCTTAATAAAAATTGCTCTAACCACTCAATGGTATCGATATCTAAATGGTTGGTAGGTTCGTCAAGTAACAATAAATCAGGATTAACGACAAGTGCACGAGCTAACGCCACTTTACGCTGCCAACCACCAGACAATTCATTTAATGGCTTATCAGGATCAAGGCCTAACAATTGACAGTTTTGGATAATGCGTGAATCTAATTGCCAGCCGTCATTGTGATCTAATACTTCTTGAAGACGTTGCATTTGATTCAGCATACGGTCCATCTGCTCAGGATTAGCATCTGCAACATCGTGTGATAATTGATGATACTGTTCTAACGCTTCACCAATTTCTTTCAAACCCGCTGCTATATAAGAGTATACCGATCCGGTTTCTGCTTTTGGAGGGTCTTGCTGTAAACGACTCACGTTAACGTCATTTGCAATATTAAACTCACCATCATCAAGTAATACATCACCTGATAATACTTTCATTAAACTTGATTTACCGGCGCCATTACGCCCAACAATACACACGCGCTCACCAGGTTCAATGGTAAAGTCTGCATTTAGCAGCAAAGGAATGTAACCGTAGGCTAATGAGCCATTATTAATGCGTACCAGACTCAATCTAAACTCCTAAAAATTCTTGTAATTGTGCGGCATCGAAAGGCCAGAATAACTCACGTTCGCCCTGTATAAATACAGGAATGCTCATGCCATAACGCTCAGCAAGCGATGCGTTATCACAAATATCGATGTGTTGATAATTTATTGCGGTTTGATCAACCAATTTTTGAGCTATTTCACACAGATGGCAACCCTCGGTGTGAAATAGCACATAAGCGACTGAACTATTTTTTAGCATGAGTCAGTAGCCACACATTATGGATATGTGGATTACGTTTATAATCCAGCGGTAAACATAAATGGTCGATATTAGTCACGTCGATACCAGCTTGGTTCAACGCTTCGATATCCATTTTAAATTTACGTTTGTTGTTCGAGAAAATAAGCTCGCCATTTGGAGAAAGCAGCTTAATCAAGCCACCTAACATCTCAGCATGATCGCGTTGCACATCCCAACTGTCTTCCATACGTTTTGAATTTGAAAACGTCGGTGGGTCGATAAAAATGAGTTCATATTTCTGCTGGCTATTATCTTTTATCCACTGCAAACAATCTGCCTGAATAAAGTCGTATTTAGCGCCAGACAAACCATTTAAGGCAAAGTTTTCTTTGGCCCAACTGATGTAGGTATTAGACATGTCGATGGTGGTAACTGATTTAGCTCCGCCAATCGCAGCATGTACTGATGCAGACCCAGTGTAAGCGAATAAATTAAGGACATTTTTGCCTTTTGCTTTATCGCCAACCAGTTTACGTGTAACACGGTGATCGAGGAACAAACCCGTATCGAGATAACCGGTTAAGTTAAGTTTAAATTTAGCACCATATTCTTCAGTGATAACTTCAACTTTACGTTCGTCAATTTTTTGATACTGATTAGCACCTTTCTGACGTTCACGAGTTTTCAAGGTGATACGATCAGGATGAATCCCTAACGCTCCTGGCAACGCTAATAGCACATCACTAATACGACGTTTAGTCACAGCTTCAGGAATAGTTGCTGGAGCTGAATATTCTTGAATAACAACATAATCGACATATCTATCAATGGCGACGTTGTATTCAGGTAAATCAGCATCATATAAACGATAACTGTCTATACGCTCTTTTTTAGCCCATTTTTCAAACTGTTTAACATTCTTTTTAATACGATTAGCAAATGCTGGCGCAATATCGATAATATCAACACCTTCAGGCAATTCAGGTACATCTCGACGAGTACTGTTTGCGTGTAAGGTATAAATGTTAAAAGCACATTCTAATGCGCCGTTGAACATTTTCATCTGCTTGTCAGCTTTTAGTTTAAGCGATGATATAAGTTCAACATCACTGCACAACATAGCAATTTTCCAGCCACCAAACTCTTTTTTAAACTTATCACCGAGTTGGTAATAAAGTTGTAAAAGCTCGGTCACATTACCCAAACGCTCACCGTAAGGCGGGTTAGAAATCAAAAAGCCCTCACTTACAGGAGGTGTTACGTCGAGCGCATCTGACACGCTAAATTCAATTAATTCAGCAACACCAGCATTCTCAGCATTACGCTTAGCGATAGAAATTAGGTGAGGTTCGATGTCTGACCCGTAAAATTTAAGCTTACAACGCGTTTTGCCCAATGTTGCACGCGCTTGAGCTTCGTCAAAAATAACCTGCCACATTGCTTTATTGTGACTCTGCCAATTTTCGAAACCAAATTTCTCACGTTTTAGTCCAGGCGCAATATCAGCAGCCATTAATGCCGCTTCTATTAGTACCGTGCCACTGCCACAAAATGGGTCAAGCACAGTAATAGGGTTAGCTTGCCAACCACTGCGGACCAACATATTGGCAGCGAGATTTTCTTTTAATGGTGCTTCGCC
>NZ_JACJFI010000421.1 GCF_014164505.1 Shewanella sp. SG41-4
TGCCTCGACTAGAAATACCGTAATCAATTATTCGTATTGAAAATTTTGTTGCTTTTGCACGGTGCAATCCACGATTGCTAATGTTAAAAAATACTATGATGGAACCGCTTTTTCCACAATGTGATTAGGTAATCTTCGTTGTATTAGACTTTTTAAAATCAACAAGGTGTAATGCCATTTCATTCAGAGAAGCCAATAATTGGTTCGGGGTAACGACATCACTGAAATCCTTTGCAGTAGCTTGCAGCAGCATGTGCAAAAAACCATTTAAACTGTCTTTAAGTGAATTACCCCACGACTTCGCTTCGCTCTGATCACGGGGCTTCTGCAACATAGCTTTTAACGGCTAAGCTGCTTCATTTTTCTCAGTTCCCACACCAAACTTTGATAGTTCAAAGACTTTCGTTTTAGTAGATGATTTCTTCTGAGATTTGGGGATTACCCTGGCGACTATCCCAGCCGCCATTAAATCATTTTCGCCTGTGTTCTCGATAGACTTAGCTGCCGCTAAATCTCTGCACTGGACTAAACCGCAGCTTTCGCAGGCAAATTCTCGCACGATAAGGCCAAACTTGTGCGGGTGTTTGCATTCATAACAAATGCCTGACGATTTCACATAACGACCTATTTCATGGTAAATACCGCCATTCAATTCAACTTTGTATTGAGTCAGCGAAGTGATCATACCCATCACATTATCGTTCACCATATGGCCGTTAAATTGCTGCATACCTTTCACGTTCAAATCCTCAAACACTATGATATCACTGGTCTTGGCTATCGAACATGATACTTCGTGAGCGAACGCTAGGCGTTGGCGTGAGATTTTTCCGTGAAGTGTATTTAAGCGTGATTTGGTTTTATGCCAGCGATTTGAGCCCTTTTTTCGACGACTCAACTGGACTTGAATTTGTTTTATTTTTTTTGATGCTTTTTTAAAAGCTTTCGGGTTGTTAACGTACCAACCGTTCGAACCTACAACCGTATGCTGACTGTTAATGTCGTAGCCTACAATTGATGACAAGACCCGCTTCGCGGTTTTGCATTCAACCTCTTGGGTGAACGATACATTCCATTTACCATGTAATAGTTGGACAGTAACAGTCTTGATTTCACTGACTAATTTACGGTGTAAAACAATCGGCACTTTGCCAACTTTCGGAATGCTGACCGCCCCATTTTCGATGCGAATGCAGTTCGAGTTATTCACACACCTAAAGCTGTCATTGTGCAGTCTTTTCTGTTTGAAACTGACTTTAAACGTCGGAAATTTTTGCAACCGACTCTTAGAAAAAGCGTTTTTCAAAGCCGTATCCAGATCCCTTACCACTTGCTGTGCAGCCGCAGAATCGAAGTCTTTAAGCCATGAAAACTCTTCGAAGACCTTTAATTCTTTAATTAATTTTGCCATTTCCGGATAGAAAAAAACGTTTTGCCGTACCTATAACGACGCAGATTTTCTGACAGCAACAAGTTCCACAACCCACGAGCATATGAGCCGAACTCAATGAGTTTGGCTTCCTGTTCTGTTGTCGGTTTGAGTCGAAAGTTGTATCTGAGCACTTTTTTCATATACTGTATAGACCACTGTGCAACCGGAGGTTGTCAAGTGGAATACCAAACTAATTCACACTGTAAGCATCTCATTGTGCAGCACTTCCGTTGATACGATCCGTCAATATATTCAAGAGCAAGGTTAGTTTATCGATTCATCCCCGCGACTTTCGCTACGCTCGGATCACGGAGTTTTCTCGACAGATTAGATAAAAGGTATAATGCCTACTTAGAAGTTGGAAGATAATAAGGTTGATACTGAGTGTTAAAGATAATACCTGTTAGGGAGAGTGTGAGCGATTGGGTTGATCCTAAATCTAGAAAAACACGAATAAAGTATGCGTATTTTTAGGGTAAAGATGGATAGCTAAGGCAAGTCAAAGCTAAAGATGGTACAGCCATCAACATCGACTTATCCGTTATAGAGATAAAGAACAATGATGGTAGCACTCGTATTTACCATGGCAACATCATCGCTTTCGAGCATTATATTATGAACATGTTAAGGAACTGCTAATGACAACGACCCAAGAAGCTTCATATCAACAACTCAAAGCACTCCTTGAGTGTTATTTTACAATTGATGACCAAGATTATCTGATCCCTGTATTACTGAGTTTTTCAGGTGATGCCGATAAGGTAATCTCTTGGTTTACTCAAGAGCCTATACCCGCATTCGGTAATATCACAGCTTTAGGGGTTTGTGTTAGTGGCGATGGTAAATTGTTAATCGATTATATAAAGTCAATTCAAATGGGTGGATATGCTTAGGTTAGAGTAAGCATAAACCAATACAAACTGACACACTCACTTATTGCTGGAGACTCCACCGACGACACTCCCCCTGATGATTAAAGCCGTAAAAGTGCTGAATGGGACTGAATTAATAAGACATTACGGTTATGGTGAGTTTATTAAAAGGTACATTACTAGCCCGCTTAG
>NZ_JACJFI010000422.1 GCF_014164505.1 Shewanella sp. SG41-4
CCTACCTCGTTTAGCTCAAGGTTTAGAAGTGCCATGTTTTGCACTTACTAGCCCTGAAGCAGGTAGTGATGCTGGCTCAATCCCAGATTTCGGCATTGTATGTAAAGGTGAATTCCAAGGCGAAGAAGTACTTGGTATGAAGCTGACTTGGAACAAACGTTACATTACTTTAGCACCTGTTGCGACGGTATTAGGTCTTGCGTTTAAACTACGCGACCCTGATCACCTACTAGGTGATAAAGAAGAATTAGGCATTACTTGTGCGCTTATCCCCACTGATATTCCTGGTGTTGAAACAGGACGTCGTCATTTCCCATTGAACTGTATGTTCCAAAATGGTCCAACACGCGGTAACGAAGTGTTTGTACCATTAAGCTTCATCATTGGTGGTCCAGAAATGGCTGGCCAAGGTTGGAGAATGTTGGTTGAGTGTCTATCTGTAGGTCGTGGTATTACCTTACCTTCAAACTCAGCTGGTGGCGTTAAAACTGCCGCTGTTGCTACTGGTGCTTATGCACGTATTCGTCGTCAATTTAAATTACCTATCGGTAAGTTAGAAGGCATCGAAGAGCCAATGGCGCGTTTAGGCGGTAATGCTTATCTAATGGATGCAGTGGCAACATTAACCACTACCGCTATCGATTTAGGTGAAAAACCATCGGTTGTGTCAGCTATCGTTAAATTCCATTTAACCGATAGAATGCAGAAATGTGTTATTGATGCAATGGACATTCACGGCGGTAAAGGTGTGTGTCTAGGGCCTAATAACTATTTAGGTCGCGGTTATCAAGCGGCACCGATTGCTATTACGGTAGAAGGTGCAAACATTCTAACTCGTTCAATGATAATTTATGGACAAGGCGCAATTCGCTGTCATCCATATGTATTGGCCGAAATGGAATCTGCTTTTGATACTGACGCAAATCGTGGTTTGGATAACTTTGACGCGGCTATCTTTGGCCATATTGGCTTTGCAACGTCTAACTTTATTCGTAGCTTCTGGATGGGCTTAACCTCATCTCGTTTCTCGAATAGCCCTTACTCAGATAAAACCAAGCGTTACTACCAACAGATGAATCGTTTCAGTGCTAACTTAGCATTATTATCTGATTTAGCGATGGCTACACTGGGTGGTAACCTAAAACGTAAAGAACGTATTTCTGCTCGTTTAGGTGACTTATTAAGCCAGCTATACCTCACTTCAGCAACGCTAAAACGGTATGAAGATGATGGTCGTTTAACTGAAGATTTACCTTTAGTTCAATGGGCTGTTGAAGATTCATTGTACAAGTTACAAGATTCGTTAGATGACTTACTGAACAACTTCCCAATGGGTTTAGGCATTGTACTTCGTGCAGTTATTTTCCCATTCGGCCGTCCGATTAAGCGTCCTAGTGATGTATTAGATCACAAAGTGGCTAAGATCATGCAAACTCCTTGTGCTAGCCGTGACCGTTTAGGTAAAGGCCAGTTCTGGACTGCATCTGAGTTCAATGCTGTAGGTATCCAAGAACAAACGTTTAAAGATATCCTTGCCGCAGAGCCACTGTACGACAAAGTCTGTAAAGCTGCTGGTAAGCGTCTACCATTTATGTGGTTAGATAAAGTTGCTGCAGAAGGTAAAGCGCTTGGTGTGTTAAGCGACAGCGAAATCGCTTTACTTGAACGAGCTGAAATTGGCCGCTTAAAATCAATTAACGTTGATGATTTCGATACCGATGAGCTTCGTGCGCAACTAGCACCTAAAGCTAAGCAAGAAAAAGCAGCCTAGCTGCTAGGTTAAAACCTAAAATAAAAAAGGGTAAAGCGCAAGCTTTACCCTTTTTTATCGCTAAAAATTGATGAAATAGCGAAAGGATCATGATGAAACAACTCACCGGATTACAACTGATGCAGGCCATGCTTAATGGCGACATACCAGCCCCGTCGATATCACAAACAATACCGATGAAGGCCATTGAAGTAAGCGAAGGCATGGTAACGTTTGAAGCCCACGCTGATGAACGCCATTTAAACCCAATGGGCGGTGTACATGGTGGTTTTGCTGCAACGGTTTTGGACACAGTAACAGCCTGTGCTGTTCATTCAGCACTGCCTGCTGGTGTCAGTTATTCAACCATTGATTTGAACGTTAAAATGGTCCGCCCTGTGCCACAAAATCAGCGTTTAATCGCAAAAGGGAACTTGATGAACTTATCAAAATCGTTAGGGATATCTGAAGGCACCTTAACCACTGAAGATGGTAAGTTACTCGCTACAGCTACAGCGACCTGCCTTATTCTGCGTCCATAGATAGCTGACTTAACTGTACTTTGTACTTTAAACTTTGTACTACTAGATGAAACGGCATAATAATACTCATTCAATTAGTAATTAACCTGAGATCGGTTTAAGCCATAACAGAAATCGCATTGAAATCGACATCTGTGATATTGAGTTGTGGCTTACTTTCTTTGAGTTGATAAGCGATTAAACCACCAATCATATTCAACATA
>NZ_JACJFI010000423.1 GCF_014164505.1 Shewanella sp. SG41-4
GTAGTCAATTAGGTATGATCGTCGCCCACTTTGGTATTGCTGTTTCGGTAATGGGCGCAACTATCGTGTCTAATTACTCGATTGAAAAAAGCGTTCGTATGGGACCCGGAATTAGCCAAGAATTGGCTGGTTATACATTTAAGTATTTAGAAACTAAAAATGTAGTCGGACCAAACTATACCGCTCAGCAAGGCCAAATTGAAATCTACAAAGATGACGAATTTATTACCTTACTAAAGCCTGATCGTCGTCAATATAATGTACGAACTATGGATATGACCGAAGCGGGTATTGATTGGGGATTATTCCGCGATTTATATGTCACTATGGGCGATCCAATTAGTTTAACTGAGTTTGCAGTGCGTCTTAATTACAAACCATTCGTTCGTTGGTTATGGTTTGGTTCGATCTTCATGATGGTAGGTGATTTCCTTGCAGCATCAGATAAACGTTATCGTGTGAAGCAAGTTGCTACAGATGATGCAGCAAAAGCAAAATTAGCGACAGCCTAATAAACTCGGAGACATTATGAAGAAGTTTGTACTGTTTATACCTTTGGTTATATTTTTGGGTATGGGCGTGTTTTTATACAAAGGATTATTCTTAAATCCTAAAGTGCTCGATTCTGCATTAGAAGGAAAGCCCGTTCCGGCTTTCCAACTTGAGCGCCTAGAAGTGCCTACAGAAGTGTTAACTGAGAAAGATCTTCCAGCAAAAGTGTCTATGTTGAACTTTTGGGCGACCTGGTGCCCAGCATGTAAATATGAGCATCCTTATTTGATGATGCTATCTAAACGAAACTTGTTACCTATATATGGTATCAACTATCGTGACGAACGAGCATTAGCTGTAAAAGAGTTAACGACTCAAGGTGATCCATACACAGTTAACATCTTTGATAAAGATGGTCGCTTAGGGCTTGATCTTGGGGTATACGGAGCACCGGAAACTTTCATAGTCGACCATAACGGTATTATTCGTTATCGTTATGCCGGTCCTATAGATCAAACAGTATGGACACAAACCTTGTATCCAATGATCCAGCAATTACAAGCTGAAGCTAAAGTCGATGGAGCATCGTAATGAAATTCATATTTAAAATGATGGTGGCTTGTACGAGTTTACTTTTAACTCTAACTCTAACGGTAATGGCTACACCTGTAGATACTTATGAATTTCAATCGGTAGATAATCAACAAAGAGCATTGTCACTAGCGCATCAATTGCGTTGTCCACAGTGTCAGAATCAAAACTTAGTCGATTCAAACTCTCCGGTCGCTCAAGATTTGCGCCTTGAAGTGTATACGATGGTCGATGAAGGTAAGTCAGATTCAGAGATTATTGAATTTATGACCAGCCGCTATGGTGATTTTGTTTTGTATAATCCAAAGTTAGACTCGAAAACTTATATTCTATGGCTTGGTCCATTTGGATTACTTGTTTTGGGTCTCTTTATTGGTTTTATCTTCGTGCGTAAGCAACGTATCCAGGCAACAGAATCGACAACCTTGTCGACGGAGCAACAAGCCGAGTTAGATGCGCTATTAAATCGTAGCAAGACAACTAAGTAACTGATTGGAGTATTAACCTTGAAACAGTGGTTTGCATTTATCTTCACTAGCTTCTTTCTTATGGGTACTGCAAGTGTGGCTAACGCATACCCCGGCATGCAAGCTGCGGCTAAGCAAACCACTGAATCAACACTCGAGCGCATAAATATATTGCCGCAACCATTCCCGATTGCTCTAGTCGATTTTACTGATCTTGTTGGTCAGTCTGTTAACTTTGAACAATATAAGGGTAAAGTGGTTGTTGTTAATCTTTGGGCTACTTGGTGTCCACCGTGTGTAAGAGAACTTCCTGCACTCAATCGATTAAATCAAACTCTAAATGCAGAACATTTTGCATTATTGCCTATTTCTATTGATGCTGAAGCTGTGACAATTGTGCAACCATTTTTGGAGTCTCTTGGATTAGGAGAATTTAATTCGTATTTCGATCCGCAACAACAACTACGTGATGTCTTTCCGCTTGATACTATACCTGCAACATTTATCTTAAATGAGCAAGGTGAGCTGGTGGCTTATGTACGTTCGTATGTCGATTGGGATGATACAAGTGTGGCTACCTTCCTTGAACAGTTCCGTCAGAATGCTAAAAAAGTACAATAAACAGTCATAAAGTCGCTTTAAATACGAAAAAGGATCGCTTTTGGTGAAAAGATCGCCAAGCGATCCTTTTTTATTAAAAAAGGCCTTGCGCTAAATCGTGTGGTGCCTATAATGCGCATCCACTGACACGGCAGACAGCGCAAGCGGTTACTGAGTCAGGTTGAATTAAGTGCTTCAAAACACAGAGTTCAAGGCGAAAAGAAAGTTTGAAAAAACACTTGACGCTGACACGGGAAAGCGTAGAATACGCACCCCAAGCCAACGACCTAGCGTCTTATGGTGATGTCTGAAAAATTGATATCAACGCTCTTTAACAATCTAA
>NZ_JACJFI010000424.1 GCF_014164505.1 Shewanella sp. SG41-4
CTTCAAAAGGAAGCATACCAGCTAAACAAAAACGAGCCTGGATGAAAACAGCATACTTAGAAGCAGTATTAAATGCTGGATTCAGTGATATGGCTAATTAATGAACACTCATGCGGTTGCCCTGCAAACGCACTTATTAATCATATTAATTTAGCGTTCCATCACAATTTATTCATATCTTATGCCTATAATCACCGCGGTGTTTTCATTTTATTAGCAAAATAGTTAAGGAACGTTAACACTACGTAAGAGGCAAAAACAAAAACATACGCCTCGGGGTCAAATAAATATAGAGAGTAAAATATGTTAAATAAAAAACTTCTTGCCGTGGTTATCGCTGGCGCACTGGGATTAGGCGGTTGTGACTCTGATAATGACGATCAAACAAGTACTGTTGCTGCTGATATCAAGTTACGTGTAATGGAAACCACTGATCTTCATACCAATATGATGGATTACAACTATTACTCAGGTAAAGAAGATAAGACTATTGGTCTGGTTCGTACCGCGAGTTTAATCAATGCAGCACGCGCTGAAGTAACTAACTCAGTATTAGTTGATAACGGTGATTTATTACAAGGTAGCCCAATGGGAGACTATGTTGCTAATAAATTCAAAACTGAAAGCAACATCCTCACAGATACACACCCAGTCTACAAAGCAATGAATACATTAGACTATGAAGTGGGTAATATTGGTAATCATGAATTTAATTATGGTTTATCATTTCTTGAGCAATCTATAGCGGGCGCAAATTTCCCCTACATTAACTCGAATGTGATTTGTGCTGATAAAGATGGTTGCTGGGATGATGTGCTCTTCAATGAAAACATGTTCACACCGTATATTATTAAAGACAAAGTCGTTACCGATGTTGATGGTAATGAACACACAATCAAAATTGGTTATATCGGTTTTGTTCCACCACAGGTTTTACAATGGGATAAAGCTAACTTAGACGGTAAAGTTGAAGTTTTAGGCATAGTTCAAGCGGCGAATAAATTTGTGCCACAAATGAAAGCAGAAGGCGCTGATATTATTTTAGCCATTCCGCATTCTGGTATTGGTTCAAGTGAAAACCCAGGAGATCCATGGGCAGAAAACGCGACTTATGCACTCACAAATGTTGATGGAATTGATGCCATATTCTTTGGCCACAGCCACTCTGTTTTCCCTGCAGCAAGCTATAGCGATTTACCAAACACCGACGTAGAAAGAGGATTATTAAACGGCATTCCAGCTGTTATGCCTGGTCGTTGGGGTGATAACTTAGGTGTGATTGACTTAGTTGTTCGTCAAGTAGAAGGAAAATGGACCGTAATCCATGAAGAATCAACGGCTAAAGCTCGTCCAATTTACGACAATGCTAATAAAGTAGCATTGGTTGAAGGTGAAGCTAACTTACGTGACGTAATTGAAATTGAACACACTGGGACTATCGAATATGTAAGCCAACCTATTGGGGTTGCCGCTGCGAACATGTATAGCTTCTTAACCTTAGTTCAAGATGATCCAACTGTTCAGATTGTTTCTAATGCGCAAATAGCACGTGTTAAAACATTACTTACAGATGACCTAAAAGATTTACCAATCTTATCAGCATCGGCACCATTTAAAGCTGGTGGACGTTATGCTGAAGGTGATGCTAGCCAATATGTACAAGTTGATGCTGGCAACCTTTCGTATAAAAACGCAGCTGACTTATATTTATACCCAAATACTATGGTTGCAGTTAAAGCGACAGGTGCGGAATTAAAAGATTGGTTAGAATGTTCTGCCAACCAGTTTAATCAAATCGACCCAACTGTCAGTGCACCACAAAACTTGATTAATCGCGCAGGTCACCCAACGTATAACTTCGATGTTATTGATGGCTTAACTTACAAAATTGATGTAACTCAACCAAGTAAGTTTGATCGCAGCTGTGTAGTTGTTAACGCCGGAGCTAACCGTATTGTTGACCTAACTTACACTTCAGCTGATGGTACTGTCATTACGGGTGATGATTTAGCGGCAATGTCATTTGTAGTAGCTTCAAATAACTACCGTGCGTTTGGTGGTTCATTTGCGGGTACCGGTTCTGACCACGTAGTGCTTGAGCTACCAGATACCAACCGTGATGCATTATCAGCTTATATTACTGAGCAATCACAACCAAATGCGACTGGCGGATATGATGCAATGGTTGATCCATCAGCAGATTACAACTGGGACTTTAAAACTATTGATAATGCGACAGTTGCTTTAGACATTCGTTTTGAAACTCAAGACAGCGATGTTGCTGACCAGTTTGTGGCTGATAATCAACAACGTAAAATGGTTAAGTTACCTAAAACAGCTGATGTTGTTGCAGGCTTTGCAATTTATAGCATCGACCTATCAACACCTGTTGCTGCTAAATAATTATTAGCGGACTAAATACAAAGAAGGCGCTTTATGCGCCTTCTTTATTTTTATTGCCCAGTCCTGCAAT
>NZ_JACJFI010000425.1 GCF_014164505.1 Shewanella sp. SG41-4
TGAGGTAATACGGGCAGGCTCACCATAGGTATAATCGCCAGTATCAATAACCGTAAGGGCATTAATCTGGCCTACCATAGCGCCTTTAGTTGGCAGATTTATGAAATTATCATCAAAACTTTGAGCTGAATATACTTCAGAGCTATTGTGACGGAATTTTAATTTTTCCAGAGCTTTAGCAATTGCAGCTACATTCAATGTAGATTGACCTGAATAGACTTTTGCTTGACCTAATAATTGCCTAAACTCCAACATACTTAAGCTTAAGCGCTGTTGATGTTCAACCAAACGAGAGCTATACCAAAATAACGGCAATAAACTAGAGGGCTCTATTTCAACAGATTCAGCGTGTGCAAGCACGTTCAACCATTGCACATATGACGATTCAGGATGCTGTGTTAGATCAACTTCATTGCTCATTTCAGCCAGCAATGGGAAATGGCGACTAAAGTTACGATCTTCAACTCTCAGCTGGCTATACGATAAACCAGAGCCTACAGGCACAATCTTACAATTAAGTGGAATAGGGGCTAATTCATTATTGATACGATAAAATCCATCGTGGATAATTTGCATCAATAAATCCCACAAATTTTCACGCTGCCATAATGATGCTAAGCAAATAAACACAAAATGATTTTTAGCAAGTGCTCCAGGTTTATAAACACTGGATTTATCCGTTTTAAGCATTCTACCTAGCAAATCAGCACGGCGAATAGTCCCTTGTAAATAGCAGGACAGTGATTCTTGTTTAGCAATAATACCGACATGTTCAGGCGGGAGTGTTTGCTGCCACTTAAACAAAATATCGGCATCTTCTTGCGGCTTTTTAGTCGCAACAAGGTAATGACTTGAAGGCGTATTAGCTTGAGTTACCAACGCATCAATAAATAGTGGTCTATCAACCCCCAAAAAATCAGCAAGAAATAAATGTTGCGAATCTGTTCTACTCATTAATTTGAATGTTTCTACCACTCGTTCTTGACCAAGCAGTATATGGCTTGGGAAAGAAACTGAAGTCGATGCATCAGGTAAATGATATTGAGGAGCGAGTTTGGCACTAGGCAGTAGCGTTGAATTCATATAGTGGTAATTTAGCTGCGACAACGAAAAATAATGAGATGATATTAGCATAAAGCACCGTAAAAGCCTTAGCAGATTCAACTCTTAGACTTTACCTAGTGGTTGTTGAAGTGATGTAACTCTATAAAAGGTCAGACAACAAGCCTTAGGTTGATTAAAAACACCTCAGTGATGACAAAAATATGAGCATGCTGATTAAATGCTATACATTCGGAATTATTTTTTAACTTTATGGTTTACAAGCAAACGAGTTACTTATATTATTCAGCCCGTTCGGAGGGATGGCAGAGTGGTCGAATGCACCGGTCTTGAAAACCGGCAACGGTTTATCCCGTTCTAGGGTTCAAATCCCTATCCCTCCGCCACATTAAATAAAAAGGCCTTATCGAAAGATAAGGCCTTTTTATTTGGCAAAAGATAGAGATTTAAACCCCGGGTTCCTCTTTATTACAATCAAGCTGTCCCTCCGCAAGATCCAAGCCGAAACGATGAAAAGGTGCTGCAAATTGCCAGCATTGGTTGTGTGCTTAAGCATTAACTCCTCAAAACGACAATTCTCCTTATACTTGATAGATATCAAGGTTTTCTGCTGTTCTGAATTGCGTAGATGAAAGATAAATCACTCATTTAACGCTAATTTTTTAACCATGTGGATTGAAATTGGTGAGTTGATTAAATTTAGCAGAGCTATCGCGAAAGAGATGAAAACGGGTTATGTTACTTGTTCAGATGATGGGCGGCGCAGTTTTGTTCTACCGTTTTGGTCTTGGACATAGTGTAAAAAATTGAAGATCGAATCTCATCCTGTTTGTCGTTTTATTATGTTTTTCGCTCATTAACTAAGCGATTTGCTTTGATACTTAATTAAGCCTACCTTATATTAAAGAATATCTGTTCGTTAAAACGGCTTTAGTATTGAAGTTAAAAAACAATAATAAGTAGACTTTTGTGATTGATTAAAAGGCAAAAAATTATTATTTACAAAAGTTGATTAAATCCACAACTTTTTCCCAAACAGTATAAAGGCCATGCACAAGAATACGATAAGCCAAGAGGTTAATGAGTTAGTTTTAGACGCGACTAATGTTGGCGTCTGGGATTGGCGTGTTGAAAATGATGGTCTTGTTTGTAATGAACGTTGGGCTGAGATTATAGGGTATAGCTTATCGGAGTTAATGCCTGTTGATTACCAAACTTGGCTAGATGTATTGCACCCAGATGATTTGCCTAGGGCAATTAAAAATTATGATTACCACTGTCAAGGCCAAAGCGAACTTTGTGAGTTAGAAGTTCGTATGAAACACAAAAGCGGTCATTATGTTTGGGTATTGTCTACAGGCAAAGCCATTTCATGGGATGTTGAAGGCAAACCGACACGAATGATTG
>NZ_JACJFI010000426.1 GCF_014164505.1 Shewanella sp. SG41-4
GAAATAACATCTGTTCTGTGAGTTAGCGGACAACGAAATGATAGCGGCTTTCTTCTTGTGGGAAATTTACCAATATCGGTGGTGTCATAAAATGTTTGAATATGTTTACGTGAACGGGCAATAGTTACCGCATCTAAAACTTCAAAAAAGTCGAATTCTAGCGCATTTAAAATTGCTGCTGGCGTACGCTGTTCGGGTTCTAATTTTGTCCAATCGTTAAAGGCTCGTTGAGCATTTTTAAAAATGGTATCAATAGACTTAGTGGTTCTTAGCTTTTCAGATAATTCATCTTGGTTACCCTCGTATGCTAGGGCAAGTTGGTTTTTCAGATCGGTAAAACGATTATTTACTGGTGTAGCAGAAAGCATTAACACTTTAGTTTTTACACCCGCTCTGATGACTTTATTCATTAGCTTTTGATAGCGAGT
Source organism: Shewanella sp. SG41-4 (assembly GCF_014164505.1). Taxonomy (GTDB): domain Bacteria; phylum Pseudomonadota; class Gammaproteobacteria; order Enterobacterales; family Shewanellaceae; genus Shewanella. The sequence continues at coordinate 429 of NZ_JACJFI010000426.1, forward strand.
TTCACGGTCTTTTACTGGATTATCATTTCTAAAGTTATGTGACTCATCGATAACGACGAGGTCATAGTTGCCCCAGTTTATTCTGTTCAATGGCGTGCCGAAAGATTCACCGCTGGTGCGGTCTAAGTCGGTATGGCAGAGCACATCGTAGTTAAATCTATCTCCGGCAAATATATTCGTTTTGAGATTGCGATTGTAGTTTAACCAGTTATCTGCAAGTTTTTTGGGGCAAAGTAAAAGTACTGAACGATTTCTAAGCTCATAATATTTCATCACAGCTAGTGCGGTAAATGTTTTACCTAAGCCTACTGAGTCGGCCAGGATACAGCCATTATATTGCTCTAGTTTATTGATGAGACCTGTTGCAGCATCTTTTTGATAGTTAAATAGTTTGTTCCAAATTAACGTGTCTTGATAGCCTGTTCGGTCATTTGGGATTACGTCTTCATTTAACTCATCTAAAAATTCAAAGAAGATATTGTATAACATCAAGAAGTAAACTCGTTCAGGTGAGTTTTCTTGATAAATTGACTCTATATGCTCAACAATCGCCTCAGTAACTTCTTTTACTTTGCCTTGGTCTTTCCAAATTTGCTCAAAAAGCTGAACATATTGGCTAGACATCATATTGTCATCAATTTTATGAACAAAGTTAGAGACTGCGTTACCTTTTTGATAGCCAAGATCAACGGCAGTAAAACCATTAATAGGCATATAAGCAGAATGAGCATCACCATCAACAACGGCAAATTGCTGCATTGGTGCACTGGTCGTGTTTGATTTAAATGTGGCTTTTTTTCGTATCCAACTCGCGCATTCTTTTGCTATGGCTTTTTGGTTTAATTTATTTCGCAGTTGGATCTCAAATTCGGTTCCATAAAGGCTCGATTCGTTTTGACTACGTTTATCTTGGGGGATAAAAAATTCTCGACGTTCTTTACGGATTTTATCAGTTACTGCACTAGGAACAAAAGTTGGGGAAGTGAAGATAAATTCTAATTCATCAATATTACTTAACTCACTTTTTAAAGCCTCATAGGCATAGATAGAAAAGCAAGATGCGGCAATTCTAAGCTTGTCGCCTGATTGAATTGTTTCTTTTAAGTCATCACCTAATAAGTTATTGATGTTATCTATTATCTTCATTAACTATCCTTGCTTTTTTGTGTCTCTATCCATCTTTCTATATCTACTCGCTTAAAACGCCATGAACCACCCACTTTAAAGCCTGGTAGTTTTCCTTCTCCAGCTAATCGATAAGCTGTTTTTTCATTAAGCTTTAGGTATTCTGCAAGCTCTTGAATCGTCAGTATTTCGTCACTCATTGCTTCATCTCTAACTGTGAACAAAGTCAGCATATGAGAAAATTGCGGAATGGTCAATGTAATTACCCAATTACGCCTATTTGGAGAAATGATAATAAACGGCATAAAAGCCAGGCCATCGATGACCTGGTCTGTTTATATCTATTTTTACTTCAAATTATCCTTAGTTACCGTTCTCATGCTTGGCTCAGTATCAGGTCCCTTTACTCACTTCTATTCCTCCTCTTGTTTGGATTTCTGCTGTACTTAATGCCAAATACATCGTCAAGATTGTTAGTAGGGTAGCGAGACTTTCTTGCTAACTTGCTTAAAATGAAGAAGCAGTAACGAGCGTCTTGGTTGTACGACTTCTTGCTAGGGTTTAGTGGAATTATGTTTGCGGTTGTGAATGAACACAACGAATCAGCATTAGAGTCGCTGATAAATAAAATATGTGGCCATGTTGCTTTTATTGTCTTTGTAAAAAACGCTTTTGCGCTAAGTGCCACCTGTTCAGTCGCGTCTTTTGGTGCCCTAAAAAAGAGCGCTATATGATAAAAGACTGAGCCGTCATCAGACATATCTTTTGCCCAAATCATATTTATCGCCTCAGATACTGGGATTTTTTTAGCTAAATAATAAAACCATTTGTTTAATTTTTTATTAGCATCTTGTTGATAGGCTTTAGGCACTCTTAACTTGAACCTGAATACATAACAATTTGGGAATCGTCG
>NZ_JACJFI010000427.1 GCF_014164505.1 Shewanella sp. SG41-4
TGTCACTGAATTAAGGGACCCACTCTTTACGCTTAGGCTTCGTTTATCTCGTTTGCATAATAGAGGATGCTGGCACTTAGTGACGTATAAAGATGGTAAGGACAGGTGGGAGAAGGTTGCGAGTTGGCCGCTTGTTGGTGCTAAAGTGATACTGGATGGATTGCCATCAATGAGTATTCAGCATAGACAGGACAATAATATAAAAGTAAATAACTGGCTCAGTTGTAGCGGTTTGTTGCAGTGGTATTTAACTCGATCGCAATCTGATACCAGCTTGTCTATTAAACGAAAGCGTAATATCAAATGTGCTATTAGTAAGCATTTATTACCTGTGCTTGGCGATGTACTGTTAAGTGAGTTAAACCACCATAAAGTTGATGAGCTATTAATCTGGCCACTGCAGTCGCGATACGCCATCGGCAGCGTTCGTCAGTACTACGCAATTTTACGTAAGGCATTTAAGCAGGCGACGGTACTTAAGCTGATAAGTGATGATCCATTATCATCATTGAGTTTTACTGATTTTATCTCAACCCCCATAGCAACTAAACCACCTAAGTTACAGGCCACTGATTTATTGCCGCTGCTGACGAACATTGGCAATGCTAAAGACGACGCTGCAGTGCTGATATTTATCATGTTGGCCTATGGTACTCGTATTGGTGAAACTAGGTTATTAAAGTGGGCGTATTACGATGAGGCAAATACCAAACTGGTTATTCCAGCAGATATTACTAAGACTCAAGCCCAGTTAACTATCCCTATTACTCCTTTGATGTCTACTGTATTGAATTGGCATAAGCGTAATCAATTAGCTGATGGGTATCGCGGTGTGTATTTATTTCCTCATAAATATCGTGCCGGCGGGTTGGATGAACGTTCGGCTAATAGCATGGTAAAACAAGTTAGCAATGGTGAATGGACTGCGCATGATTTGCGTAAGCTTGCCAGGTCGTGTTGGGCTGACTTAGGCATTGATTATATGGTAGCAGAGCAGATGTTAAACCACTCTATGACCAAGTTAGACCAAGCCTATATTCACACTTACTTAGCCGATCAGAAGAGGGCAGCTATTGAGCTCTGGCATAGTCATTTAATGGACGTATTTAATCCTTTCGTTTGTCGATTTAATCAAGACAGTACCGAGACAGGAAACAATTTATAAACAGTCTAAACTCAATCTGGGCGGTATTTACAGGTTAGTTTATGCATCTTCACAAAGGGAAGATATTTAATGAGTAACAAACCATATTTTTTGTTTGGTGACATAGAGACTGGCGGCTTAAATGATCGTTTAGCCAATGGCCTGTTAGGGATGGAATATTATCCTATTTTTGAATTAGCACTTGTTGTTACCGATAGGGACCTCAATCAGGTAGGTAGTGCTTTAAGAGTTGTGGTTCATCAAAGTGAAGACATGATCAATCGTTCGCATCAATGGGCCATAGATACGCATACCAAAAGCGGCTTGATTGATGAGGTTAGATTAGGTGCTTACTCATTGGCAGAATGTGAGGTGCAGATATTAGGTCACTTAAAAGGTTTAGGTATCGAGCCCTATAACCGAGAATCAAAAGAGGGCGTTATTTTCGCCGGCAATTCAATCATGTTCGACCGGTCGTACATCTTATGCCAAATGCCTCGCTTACATGAGTTTATGCATTATCGTCAGTTAGATATTTCGGCTATTGCACTCGCGGCCAGAGCATGGGCGCCTGAGTTGGAAAAGAAAGCGGTAGGCATGAAGCAGTACAAGCATGAAGCACTGGCTGATATTCGAGAATCGATTGCAGAGCTTAAGTATTATAAGGATGCTATATTCAAGCATCCATAAAGTTAAAGAGTCTAGCTTACATAGTTGAGTTCGAGAGCAATTGGCCCGTGAGGTGTATAGGAGAGAAACTACATTCAAAATAGGAATGAGTATCGCTAGGCCCTGCACTGAAGCTCACTATGTGATCCAAGCTCGAAGGGTAACCAGAAATTGACTCAGCAAATTTATTGATTTCACTTATAAGCGTATAGCAATTGGCCTCGCTGGAAAACGTTCCATTTAAACCAGACACTTTAACTTCGAAAAGAGATTCGTCTTCCCAAATTGACTTAATTTATATTCCGCGGTTCATGATTCCCTTAAACGTAACGCTTTGTTAGGGCTATGTAGATTTAGATGGATTTATACCAGCTGTTGTGTTGAATAGGATCAAAAAAACCAATAATACAATTGGGGTTAACTATACAGAGTTGAATATGATTTTTATCTCGAAATCCTGCTCCATTATAAAGCTCATCCCCTTCAGGAAACATACCACGTACAGAGTCAATAAACTCAGGGTGGTTTTGAATTTTTCTTTTATTTTGACCTGACATGTTTGGCAAATTTAAGTCTTGCACTATCAATTCATTAGTAAGTTGCTGAAGCCTTAATATAACCTGACAATCAAGTTCTCTTAC
>NZ_JACJFI010000428.1 GCF_014164505.1 Shewanella sp. SG41-4
GATGGTGCTGACGGAGCTACTGGTACACCTGGTGCTGATGGTTCCGATGGTTCTGATGGCGTTTCTGCTGGCTTAACAGTCACAACCGTTAACAATGCTTATGATTTTAATTTGCAGTTAGACCCTGCAGATATTGTTGTCGTTGGTAGCGATCCTTTTAGTATTAAATTTACCGTATCTGGTATAGGTACTGGTATGCAGATATGCCATTCTCTGGCCTTGAGAGAATTGCACTATATGTAACCAGTCAATCAGAGAATACTACTGACAGTGGTGCGCCAATGTTATGGACTAACCATGCTTTAGCCAATGACTTTGGTAGCAGCATGTACTGTAACTTAACCGGTAGCACTACAGCGCGTGATGGCTCTGTGGTAAATGCATGTACGTTAACAGAAGATACTGCAAACCCTGGTACCTACATTGGTACATGGGCTCACGAAGGCAATGCGCCAGTCGTATTAGCCGATGGTGATGCTAACGATTTAGTTCGTGTGATGATCCGCACCTATGATGTTGTAGATGCTGATGGTACGGATATCAGTGATAAAATTTTATCAACACCGATTGATTTTATTCCTGCTACTGGCGAGCTTGCTGTTTCTGCAAAAGACTCAGTGTCTAATGCTGCATGTATTCAGTGTCATGGTGAATTAACTGGCTATGGTGAAGATGATCAACGTATTTCAAAAATCGCTGCCCATCATAACTACCAAAAAGTGGAAAACTGCGTAGCGTGTCATAATCCTGCTTATGCAGCTGATCAAAATGATCCTGAATTAGGCTTTAACCCTAACTTCAATGCCATGATCCATACTATTCATGCTGGTGGACATCTTGCTGAATGGGGTGTGTTACAAGGTGAAGCAGAAGCGTTTGCTGAAGTTCATTTCCCTACGGAATTGAATGAATGTACTGCTTGTCATGATAATGGCGATCAGTGGAAAGAGAACATTTATCGCGAAGCGTGTGTTGGCTGTCACGTAACTGTTAATTTCGAAACTGGTGTAGGTCATTCTGATTATGAAATACCACAGGCTGATGATTCACAATGTATGAATTGTCATGTTGGCGGATTAAGTCCTGCAACTGCGCATAAAGTGGGTAAACGTGCAGAATATGCAGACCTATTAACTGTAGACTTTACCAGTATCACTGCTGTTACTTCAGCAACTGCCGGTATGCAAACGTTGACAATTAAAGCCAATGTGACCATGAATGGAGTGGTTATTCCTGATGGTACAAGTTTAGCTACTTACAATGCCACAAGTAACCCTACTGGTATGTTACCAGCTAACGGTTTACTCATCGGTAATGTTGATGCAACAGGTAAAGTTAATTCGTGGCGTGATCTTAGCATTAGTCTAAACCTAGCGAGTGGTACCTTATCTGGTGGTGTGCTTACCATTGTAAAAGATGTACCGGACGCACAAGCAACTGGCACAATATATATTGGTTCAGAAGCCAATGTGTGTGTTAAAGCGGGTAAAGTCGCTAGTTGTGGTGCAGACGACTTAGAGTACGAATACGACAACCCAATTGGTAACACGTCTTCAATTAAGTACTTTGATCTTGCTGGCGACACAGTTAACTTGATGCGCACAACCGATGCTGACCGCATTACGGTAACAGAAGCTAAGTGTAACTCTTGTCATGGCACACTTGATTATATCAAGGGTCGTAGACATGGTACTTATACCTTTGACCAATGCCAAAACTGTCACAACGAAACTAACGGCGCTTCAGGCCATGATGCATCATGGACAAAAGGTGAAGATGGTTCAACAGTGATTACTCCTGATGTTTCTTATGATAACAAAGATTTGGTTACAGTATCTCACCGTTTCCACAGTGGTAACTGGAACACAATCGAAGGTATCTATAGAGATCATACTGGTGAACTGATTGGTTATCCAAGCCCTGAAACAGACTGTGCCGCATGTCACAAAGACGGTGCTACATTCTTTGCTGATGATGGTGGATTAACTTCTGGTAAGCGTGCGATTAAAGTTGGAGCAACTTCTACTAACGCAGGTTATTACATCACTCCAGTTGCTGAATCATGCCGTAGCTGTCACGCTCACGCAGATGGTGCTGCACTTGCTCACTTTAAGAGTAATGGCGCTATCGTAGAAAGCGACGCAATGACTGATTCGGATCTACCTGTAGAGTCTTGTGCAACTTGTCATGCTGAAGGTAAAACTTACGGTCTTGATAAAGTTCACTCTGGTGCAGCGCACTAAATATCCAAAAAACTTCTTAATCATCACTTAAGAAAGTAAGTAAGAGGGAGGCAGCAATGCCTCCCTTTTTTTTATTGGGTTTATCCATCAGTGTATAAGCACTAAATGGCCATCCGTTATTAATATTTCTCCTCAAAAAGATATCGTTCAGTATCATTAACTGCCAAACTCAAACTCAAACTCAAACTCAAACTCAAAC
>NZ_JACJFI010000429.1 GCF_014164505.1 Shewanella sp. SG41-4
GAACTCAGTCAGTATTTGAGTCCAGTGGTCATGTTTTTGCGATTGATTCATAGCACCTCCTTTGTAAAGAAGCACTATGCCAAAAGCTGATTTTTATTGGTATGTGGGGTTAATTGACCGCTTACTTTCATTCTATAGGCTATAACAAATTAATTAGCCAAAAACTGACCAGTTTATGCACATTTAAGGGCCGACTTCCCCAAGGCGCACCAACATCGCCGAAACTCTCAAATTTGGCATGTCAACGCTTAGACTCACGTATACAAGGCTACGCTGGCTCAAAAGGTATTATGTATACTAGGTATGCTGATGACATAACATTATCTGCTTTTAACGAGTCGAAAATAAGAAAAGCAAAGCCTATGATAGAAAAGATAGTGTTAGATGAAGGCTTTTCAATTAACCATAAAAAAACAAAACTTTGTGGTACCAGAAAACGAAAAGAAGTTACTGGACTAATTGTATCGGCGAATGGTGTGGGAATTGGTCGCGAAGAATACCGAAAGATGCGCACTGAAATTTATACAATGCTTCAATCTGATCCATCTAAACTCGCGCACATAAACGGTTGGCTTGCTTACATAAAAAGCGTAGATACAACGAATTATGCCCGATTAATTAAATATATTATAACACTAAAAAAGATTTTTCCTGACTCTGAAGTTTTTAATTTAATCCCTGCAATCAAAAAAAATTAAGTACCATATATTGGTTAAAAAATAAAAAATAAATTCCAACTAAAAGCAAGGATTCTGATAATAACTGCACTATCTTCCCAGCGGATAGATAAAACAACACTTTCTCGTCATCCATGATAAAGCCCCGAAACGATTAAGATACATAAATAACAACTCAATAAATGGGGGGCAGAGTCTGACGAATCCCCACAAAAAAATGTATTTAAATAGTGAGATAGGCTAAAAAATGAGGAACATTCATGGCATTTGGTGATCAAATTTATCGCCAAACAAATATTACCACGAGTAAATACCATGAATGCTAAACACGTTTTATCAAAATACCTCTCACTTGTAACTCCATTAATGCACAAAACACTTCGTACTAGTTTGTTTGCTGCCATTGAAAGCTCAATGAATGGTGGTCCACTTTCTATCGCGAGACTCGGCCGTAACATAACTAACAAAGCGAAGGAAAAATAACAAATTAATGGCTCGTTTGATCAGGGTGAGATCGTGAACGTTTTTTGAACTGCTAATATTGACACACAATCTGTTTGACGCCTTGGCTTAGCTGTGATCTTATACTCTCTTTTAGGAGAGTAAATTATGTACCTTGAAGCCTTCACAACCTTTTTCAGCGAGCTTACCGACACTCGTCAATCGGCTAAAATCACTTATCCTCTCGAAGATATTTTATTTGTTACCTTGTGTGGCGTTATCGCTGGAGCCGAGGGCTGGAGCGAGATCCGTGATTACGCTGATGGTCATCTTGATTGGTTTCAACAGCATGGATATTTAAGTGATGGTGTCCCTGTCGATGACACCATCGCGAGGACCATCTCACGCATTGACCCCGAGCAATTTAGGCTGTGTTTCATAAAGTGGATGCAAGCCGTGCATGAAATAACGCAAGGTCAACTTATCGCGATAGACGGCAAGACATTAAGAGGCTCCTATCAACGTGGGAACCGACAATCAACAATTCATATGGTGAATGCGTTTGCATGTAAAAACAAACTCGTTCTTGGGCAAGTCAAGACCTCTGAAAAGTCCAATGAAATCACTGCAATCCCAGAGCTAATAAAGCTTCTGGATATTGAAGGTGCTTTGGTTTCGATTGATGCCATGGGCTGCCAAGTTAACATTGCAGAGCACATTGTCGAGCAAGGTGGCGATTACTTATTTACGCTAAAAAGTAATCAGGGCAATCTACATAAAGCTGTAGAAACAGCATTTTCTGAGACACGTAAAGCCCCGCTAAGCGGCGTAAGCTTTGAGCAACAACATGGTCGTATCGAAGCGCGAGTTTACCATGTCTTAAGTGCCAAACAGTTTACAGAAGAATTTTCACAATGGCCTCAATTACAAACACTTGGCATGAGTATGAGCTTTCGTCAGCAAAAAGGAAAAGCGCCTGAGCTCATGTATCGTTACCATATCAGTTCCGCTGAACTGACAGAGCAGCAACTCGCTGAAGCGGTGCGTGCTCATTGGGCTGTAGAAAATAGCCTGCATTGGGTATTAGATGTCTGTATGTCTGAAGATGCTTGCCAAATTTATCAAGACCATGGCGCTGAAAATTGGGCTATGTTACGCCAAGTCGCATTAAATATGCTTAGAAGTGAATCTTCAAAAGGAAGCATACCAGCTAAACAAAAACGAGCCTGGATGAAAACAGCATACTTAGAAGCAGTATTAAATGCTGGATTCAGTGATATGGCTAATTAATGAACACTCATGCGGTTGCCCTGC
>NZ_JACJFI010000042.1 GCF_014164505.1 Shewanella sp. SG41-4
ATTCGAGCATTGATAAAGTGTCTGTTTATGCGAGCCGTGTAAACATGGGCGCTAAGTTAGGCGAAAAAATTAAGAAAGAATGGGAAGATCACGACATTGATGTTGTTATTCCTATTCCTGAAACTTCTTGTGATATCGCATTAGAAATCGCACGTTGCATGGATTTACCGTACCGCCAGGGTTTTGTGAAAAATCGTTATATTGGTCGTACGTTTATTATGCCTGGTCAGTTAGAGCGTAAAAAATCAGTACGTCGTAAACTGAATGCGATTAATACCGAGTTCAAAGGTAAAAACGTATTATTGGTTGATGATTCGATTGTTCGTGGTACTACGTCTGAACAGATCATTGAAATGGCGCGTGAAGCCGGAGCAAAGAAAGTATACTTTGCTTCAGCAGCACCGGAAATCCGTTTTCCGAATGTGTATGGTATTGATATGCCAACGTCTAATGAGCTTATTGCTCATGGTCGTGATGCAGATGAAATTGCAAAATTAATTGGTGCCGATGGCATTATTTTCCAAGACTTAAGCGACTTAATTGAAGCAGTAAGAATGGAAAATCCAGAGATTAAGCGTTTCGAAACATCAGTATTCGACGGTCATTATATTACCAACGACGTTGACCAAGCTTACTTGGATCATTTAACGCAATTACGTAACGATGATGCCAAAGCCAATCGCTCAAAAGACATTGGCACTAACTTAGAAATGCACAACGAGTGCCATCCATAAGTTAACCACTGTTTATGAGTGATAAAAACCAGCATGAAAATGCTGGTTTTTTTATGTCTGCTTGAAAAACTCGATGACAAGCGATAAAGATTGATATCAAGCGATGACAAACGAATGCTGCGAAAATGCCTCGATACTAGGTCGCTTCGCGGCTAGAGGCTATAAGAGCGGTAAAAATCGATATCAAGCGGTAACAAGCGATAGATATAGAGATCAAGCGATCAAAAACGACAAACATCGATCATAAGTGCATTGTGCTTAAGGCCTCACTTTCAAATACTATCATCGAGCAATATTGTCTGCACCGTCATCCCGGTAACGCTTTTGAGCCGGGATCCAGCTTTTAAAGTTGTAGCGCACTCGTCGGAGAATGTCCGTTGTAGATGCTATATCAGTGCTTTAATTGCTAGATAATCTTGTAACGTTTGCGAAGCTTTTTGTGGGTTCGATAGGTTTATTTTTTGATAGTGAGTCAGCACTTTGTTTAAATATCGCTTAGCAATATCGCGCTCTTGGTCATTGTTACATTGCCAAAATTTAGTGCCTACAGCGCTAATTTTAGCCGTAGTACTATCGCTATTTATTTGTGATGATGAATTGCTACGCGTTACGTAGATAATTTCATAGAAACGACGGTTTTCTTCAATCAGTTTTTCGTCAATTAATTCACAATCAAGCTTGATAAGTTGTTGGCGTAACTCATATTGATGGTGAACTGGACACAATAAAAAATCGATACTGCGATCAGAATATTGTTGGCAAAGTGAGTTAACAAACTCGATCATCAAATCTCCACCCACTCCGGCAATAATCACTAAGGGTGTATGCTCATCTTGATCCAAAGGGATCGCTGACACATCAACACAATGTACCTGCCATTTTGGTGGGTTTTGCTGTGGGTAAAAACGTTCGAGCTTGGCGGTTAACTGCTGCATTAATGCAGGCACAATGTCGACAAAATGGATCGTGGCCGCATGTCTGTCTAGTAACGCTGCACCGAGTAATCCATGGTCGCAACAACAATCCCAAATGTGAGTGTAACCATTGGGGATCATCATGTTGATATGTGCTAAGCGGTGGCCGAGTTTCATCTATTTATCGCGTTTGGAAGTGAACCTGCGCATTGTAATGATTTAAGTCACTCAGTGGTTAATTATTTCGTATTTGCAGCTTGGCGTATTTAAGGCTAATCTATACTGTAAATTTATACAGTTAAGTGGCGCAGTTCGTTTGGTCTTATTGAACGCTAGCGACCCAACAGTGGATTATGATTTTATATATTGCTGAAAAACCCAGTCTAGGTCGTGCTATTGCCGATGTTTTGCCAAAGCCACATAAAAAAGGTGACGGTTTTATCACAGCTGCCAATGGTGATTGCGTGTCATGGTGTATTGGCCATTTGCTTGAGCAAGCCGAACCGGACGCCTATGACGATGCATTTAAGTCATGGAAACTTGAACACCTTCCCATAGTGCCACAAACGTGGAAACTACAGCCCAAACCTAAAACGCGCAGCCAACTTACGGTGTTACGTAAATTGGTTAAGCAAGCGTCATCGATCATTAATGCTGGCGATCCAGACCGTGAAGGGCAGCTGCTGGTCGATGAAGTGATTTCTTATTTGGGTGTGAAAGGAGATAAACTCAGTCAAGTTCAACGTTTGTTAATCAGTGACTTAAACCCACAAGCGGTAAAACGTGCTTTAGGGCAACTACGCAGTAACCGAGAGTTTATTCCATTATCGACCTCTGCACTGGCCCGCAGCCGTGCAGATTGGTTATATGGCATGAATATGACCAGAGCCTATACGATTCAAGGTCGTAAAGTGGGTTACCAAGGCGTATTGTCAGTCGGCCGTGTTCAAACTCCTTTGTTGGGACTCGTTGTCCGTCGCGATGATGAGATTGCCGATTTTAAACCTAAAGCTTTTTATGAAGTCTTAGCGCATTTACTTACCGATCAACAACAAGCATTTACCGCTAAATGGCAACCTAGCGAAGCATGTCAGCCTTATATGGATGAAGACGGCCGAGTATTAGCTAAAGGCTTAGCCGAAAATGTCGTTGCCCGTATTAATGGAAAACCAGCAGAAGTCACTAAAGTTGAAGCTAAAGATAAGCGCCAAAACCCACCATTACCTTACAGCTTATCTGCATTGCAAATAGATGCAGCTAAACGTTTTGGGCTATCGGCGAAAGAGGTACTGGATACTTGCCAAAGTTTGTATGAGCGCCACAAATTGATTACTTATCCGCGCTCCGACAGTCGCTATTTACCTAAAGAGCAGCATGCTTTGGCACCAAAAGTGTTGGACGCCGTGCTCAAAGGCGCTTCAGGCTTAATTGAAGGTTGTGAGTCTCCTAATAGCAAACTTAAATCGAAAGCATGGGACGACAGTAAGGTCGATGCTCACCATGCGATAGTGCCAACCGAAAAGGTGGCTAACTTATCGGCATTATCAAGCAATGAAGCAAAGTTATATCAACACGTGGCGAGGCAATATTTAGCCCAGTTTTATCCCGCTTATATTTATGCAGAAACCGCCGTTGAAGTGACCATTGCTGGGGGCTTGTTTACCACTAAAGCGCGTCAAGACAAAAGCTTAGGCTGGAAACAACTGTTTAAACGGGCAGCAACAGCAAATCAAGCTAGTTCTAATTCAACTAGTAGCGATGACGACAATGATGATGCGGTACAGTCGTTACCGGCACTGGTTAAAGGGCAAATATTGCATTGTCAGCGTGGTGAATTATTACAGAAAATGACCCAAGCGCCGAAGCATTTTACCGATGCCACTTTATTAGGTGCAATGACCGGCATTAGCCGTTACGTAACAAACAGTGAGATTAAAAAAATCCTTAAAGAAACCGATGGCTTAGGTACAGAGGCCACACGAGCTGGAATTATTGAATTGCTGTTTAAGCGTGGTTATTTAATTCGCCAAGGTAAGTCGATACTGGCCACGCCTGTGGGTGTTGGCTTAATCCGCAGCTTACCCGAATCAGCAACCACACCCGACATGACCGCATTATGGGAAAACAGCCTCGATGCGATCAGCCAAAAACGTTTAAAGTATGATGCTTTTATGCAGCCATTACTGAGTCAGTTAGATGGCCTAATTACCCAAGCATCGAGCCAGTTACCATCAGCATTACAAGGTGTTGCCAGTAGCGCACCAAAACGCAGCTTTAAGAAATCGTATAAAAAGAAGGCTAAAGCGAAAAGCTAAATTGGCAAGGGTTACTTGCATTACAGCCTAGGTATTTTGGGGAAATAGCTGTGTTAAGTCACAATTAGGAACTTTGTAAATGTGAGTTAACTTTTAAACCATTAAGTTCATATAGTAGATATTTAGAGATAAACATACTAATAACCTAGGAAAATAAAGGAGAGTGTTATGAGAAGTACACTAGTGTTAACGATATTTGCAGCAAGTTTATTGTCTTATGCAACCAATGCCACCGCAGATAAAGCCATTTTAGCTGGCGGATGCTTTTGGTGTATGGAGTCAGATTTTGAGAAACTTGATGGCGTAACCGATGTGATCTCTGGGTTTACTGGCGGAAACATCAAAGACCCTGTCTATAACGGTAACCATCGAGGGCATTTTGAAGCGGTTGAAATAACATACGATCCTAGCAAAGTGAGCTATACAGAGCTGTTAGAACATTACTGGGTCAACATTGACCCTTTTGATGCAAGCGGACAGTTTTGCGATAAAGGTTCTAGCTATTTAAGTGCCATTTTTGTGGCAAACGACACCGAACGACAAATTGCACAACAGTCAAAAAGCAAGGTTGAAAAGCAATTTCCTAATAGTAAAGTTGTCACGCCTATTTTAAATGCGTCTACATTTTATCCTATAAAAGGCGATGAAAGTTATCATCAGGATTACTATAAAAATAACCCTATTAGATACAATGCTTACCGCTGGAACTGCGGCAGAGACAAAAGATTAAATGAAATTTGGGGTGATAAAGCAACACATTAGGCTTAATTTATGGCAGCCGCTACTTGTTTTTGGCGCTTCAGGTATCACCGATACAAAAGCAAAGGGGTATGAAGGTTGCGAAGAATTTGATTGTGATAAAGAATTTGATTGTGATAATGAATGTGAGTGTGAAAAAAGTTAGAGTGTGAAAAAGAGTTAAACGCTTTAGAAAAAGCACTTTTTTGAATTAATCGGTTTTTAGGGGTATGTTGGCGTATAACAACATAACAAAAATATTATTTGCTCGCAGGCAGGCTTAGACACTGACTTGCCGCAGTTCCGTGTATTATCACTATCAAATTGAATTATGATTTTATACTGAATAAAATAAAACAAGGAATAGGATTAATGAAAGATTCAAGGAATGAAATAGCGAAATATGGAATAACCTTTGGAACAGCGTTATCTATCGCTATTTCATGGAGTGTAAACAAGTCTGTTTTATGGGCAATTTTTCATGGTTTTTTATCTTGGTTTTATGTCATCTGGCACGTCGTGACGCGATAGTCTTTTGCTTTTCCAACGCTGGAGTTAGCGAACGTTAAAACGTTAATGCCGTAGGCCAGAATTGAATAAGATTATCGGAATAATGATGAATAAGATGTCATCGTTAGTCTTATCAATCTAACACGCTTTTATCTAAGATCCCTTTATCGATTAGCTGCAACAAAATACTGCGAGTTTTATCTTTAAGCATGTCACGCAGTAATCGCGCTGCGGGGGTAATAGATTGTCTGCTAGGAAATACTAACCAGAGTTCAGTGGATTTAACGGGATAGTCCGCCATTATCCTCACCAGGTTATTGGTCAGTAAGTCATGTGACATGTCTAAGCATGACTTGGCTGATATTCCTTTGCCATTAACGCACCAACGTCTAACTAAGTCTGCATCATTGGCAACCCGGTTACCGGATACTTTTACTTTAATATTGTTGTCAGTTTGGGTGAACTCCCAGATGTCGTGGGTTAAGTTTTGTAATTGATATAACAGGGCATTATGTTCTGCCAACTCTTGTGGATGTGTTGGGGTGCCAAATTTATCAAGGTAAGCTTGTGATGCACAAATTAACCTTGGCACATTACAAATTTTAAAGCCGTATAAATTAGCATCATTAGGTGAACCATAACGTAAAGCTAAATCGACAACGTCGCGATAAAAGTCAACGTTGGTATCACTAATGCTGACTCTCAAACTCACTTTTGAATGAGTATCCATAAATTCATCAAGCCAAGGGATGACAATATTACGCCCCAGATCCGATGATATGGCTAAGCGTAAGTCACCATCAATAATGTCCAGCTCACCTTTCATGTTTTGCTTTGCTTGTTCCAGCATTAACATGGCTTGCTCACACTGCGGAATGTACTTTTCGCCAGCGCTCGATAAACGAAGTTGCCGGGTGGTGCGAATAAATAACTCTACGCCTAAGTTAGCTTCTACTCGCTTTAGTGCTGCACTGGCGGTTGCGGTGCGCATGTCTAAGTTAGTTGCCGCGGCTGTGATACTGCGAAACTCAGCAACTTTTAGTACCACGTGTAAGTCTTCAAGAAGCATGATTATCCATTTTTATTTGATAATGTTTCAATCATTATGCTGTTTATAGAGGATAAAACAAGCGCTAATATAGCTTCATCAAGTTTGAGCAACCTTATTTTATATATCACAGGAAGAGTCTTATGAAAGCTATTGGATATAAACAGTCTCTTGAAATTTCGAACCCAGAATCTTTAATCGATTTGACATTGGATCAACCAATTGCAACAGGTCGTGATTTATTGATTAAAGTTAATGCTATCGCTGTTAACCCTGCTGATTATAAAGTGCGCTTAAACATGCCACCTGCAGACGGTGAAGTTAAAGTGATTGGTTGGGACGCGGTTGGTGAAGTCATTGCAACGGGTGACAAGGTAAGCCAATTTAAACCGGGTGATGTGGTTTACTATGCGGGTGATATTACTCGCACAGGAAGTAACGCTGAATATCAGTTAGTTGATGAACGCTTAGTGGGCATGAAGCCTAAAAGCTTGTCGAATGCAGAAGCTGCAGCACTACCATTAACGGCGATAACAGCATGGGAATTGTTGTTTGAGCATTTATCGATTAAGCAGCAAAGCCCTGGCGCGATAGAGAAATCAAACGAAGTTATTTTGGTTGTTGGCGCTGCCGGTGGTGTGGGTTCTATATTTGTACAATTGGCTAAAGCCATTACTGGTGCAACTATTATTGGTACCGCATCACGTGCAAGCTCAAGCGAGTGGGTTAAGAAATTGGGTGCGGACTATGTTGTCGACCACACTAAACCGCTTGCTGCGCAAATAGCGGCTTTAAACATTGGCCCAGTGACTCACGTTGCGAGCCTAAACAGTACCGATACTTATTTTGACAGTTACACTGAGTTATTAGCGCCGTTTGGTAAAATTGCGATGATTGACGATCCTGTTGCGCTTGATGTGACTAAATTAAAGCTAAAAAGTTTGTCATTACATTGGGAGTTTATGTTTGCTCGTTCGATGTTTAACGCAGTCGATATGGATGAACAGGGACGTTTACTTAATCGAGTGGCCGATCTTGTTGACCAAGGTTTTATTCAAACTACGTTAGGCCAGCACATGGGCGCAATAAATGCTGCAAACCTTCGTGCTGCACATGAGGCGTTAGAAGCAGGCCGTGCGATTGGTAAAATTGTGTTAGAAGGGTTTTAATACCTTTAATTGTATTATTGAATAATGTCATATACTTATATTATCGAACAGGAATCAACATGTCACATTTAACGATTGTAGCCAATATTAAAGCCAAAGCGGACAAAATTGAATTAGTGAAAACTGAGTTGCTGAAGCTCATTGAAGTCACACGTGCTGAAGAAGGGTGTATTAACTACGATTTACATCAAGATAATGCAAACCCAGCACACTTTATGTTTTATGAGAACTGGCAGAGCCGTGAATTATGGCAAGCTCATATGGGCAATCAGCATTTAGCTGATTATGTGGCCGCTACAGAAGGCGCTGTTGTTGAGTTTGTTTTGAACGAAATGACCGTTGTCGGCTAGTTTTATTCAAGTTAGCCATTCAATTGAGTGATATCCAAAAGCAGAACATAAAATGTTCTGCTTTTTTGTCGATTTTTTTTAGCATCTTATGAGACACTCAAGTGATGAATCGCTTTAAATACAAGGATAAGTGGCAAGATGGAAATCAGATTTACGCAGTTGCAGTGCAGTTCATCGAGTGTCACTGTCGATATTGATGATTGGGTTATTGAGCCACAACAATCTTGGGGTGTATTTAGCACCGAAGGTGATGTGGGTGCATTGCTTGGCCAGTTACTAACCCAGCAAGTTGATGCGCAAACCTTAATGTATAGTGGTGATATTATTGGTGTCACGCCAGCTAATGTGGCATTAGTGTCATTACTTGAACAGCAATCACTACTTGAAGCTATTTTAGAGCAAGATGACAGCGAATCACTGGGATATACCGATCCTAAATCGACCGTGTTTGGGGTTGTTTTTAATCAATGCCATGACAATGACTTAACCCATCAATTGCTGCAGCAATTAGATTTAACGCATTTAAGCTTAAGTCCTTTTGCTCAATTGTCTACTGGTGAAGGCCGCAGAGTAATGCTTGCTCGTGCTGTGGCAACCCAAGTGCCATTTTTAGTGCTCGACGAGCCATATGCAGGTCTTGATGTTGCGCACAGACAGACTCTCACAGAATATTTACAACAATTATCTCAAACCAAACAGATACTGGTCGTGGTGTCGCGTGAAGAGGATATGCCAGATTGGATTGAACATGTTGCTATGTTTAGTCATGGCAAATTAGACAGCATGATGACCAAATTACAGTGGGATAATCATCCTGTTATTGCCCAGTTAACGGCGCAAGCGGGTAAACAAAGTGATGATATGTTGGCGCTTATTCGTCGTCACAGACACAAGCCATTATTTGCTAACCCGGTTTTTCAGTTAAACAATGGACGAGTGGCTTACAGCGATAAAGTGATTTTTTCGGGTGTTAATTGGCGTATCGATAATGGTGTGCATTGGCAAGTAAAAGGACCTAATGGCTGCGGTAAGAGTACTTTACTGGGGCTTATTTTTGGCGACCATCCACAATGTTACAGTAATGACATTGATATTTTTGGTAATAAAAGAGGTTCTGGCGAAAGTATTTGGGAAATAAAAAAACACATCGGTATGGTGTCTTCGGCATTACATCTGCAATACCGGGTTAATTGCAGTGCACTGGATGTGATTGTTTCTGGCTTTTATGATTCTATTGGTTTGTACCAAAAACCGACGGCACAACAAATATCTGTTGCTACAGAATGGTTGGCCATTTTACACATGGGCCATTTAAGTAAAACCGCTTTTCGACAATTAGAATATGGCCAACAACGCTTATTACTCATTGCTCGCGCCATTGTGAAACAACCTACCTTATTGATCCTCGATGAACCTTATCAAGGTTTAGATTATTTAGGACGTCGACTGATTAAAAATGCCCTTGAACTCATTGCTAAAGAACATTTAAGTCAATTGTTGTATGTATCGCATTATCAAGAAGATAACCTAGACAGTATTCAGCATTATATTGAGTTTGTGAAAGATGAAAACCAAGATGGTTATCGGGCGGTGGTTTCTCAGCGTTAATATCATCGTGTTTAAAGAGTCTCTCAATAGCTAACTTAGGTTGGCTATTTTTGTTTGTGAGTTTATTTTCAAATAATAATTGATAATGTTTCAATTATTACGCTGTATATGGGAGCTAAACTTTTGTATATGATGACAACATTAACGCAGATAACCTTGAATATTGAGTGAATTGAGCTGTAATAGGGCTATAAATATACAGCGACACGCTTAAGGATACAGATGCTACTTGATACACCCATTTGCGATTATGGCTGGAAAGCCCCTGATTTCACATTGAAAGATGCCAATGGTAATGCTTTTACCATGAGTGGGCACTTAGGTGAAAAGGGCTTATTGATTATGTTTATTTGTAATCATTGTCCTTATGTTAAAGCCATTGCGACGCGTTTAGCCGCGGATACAAAGCAATTAATGGATCAAGGCGTCAATGTGTTAGCGGTCATGTCTAATAATTATCATGATGTTGAGGCTGACTCACCACAAAATATGCTGCATTTTTCCAAGCTACATGGTTTTGGATTTGCTTACTTAGTGGACGAAGATCAGCAAGTGGCGAAGCAATATGGTGCAGTGTGCACCCCTGACTTTTTTGGTTTTAATCACCTCGGCGAATTGCAATATCGTGGACGCTTAGATGATACGCGTTTGCAAGATGCGCCGAACAGAAAACCTGAACTACTACAAGCGATGCAAATGATTGCTGCAATAGGCAAAGGGCCTAAACAACAAACAGCCAGCATGGGTTGCTCTATTAAATGGCGATAAGCCCGTTCAGTTGGCAATAAATTTAGTGAGCTATAAACCTTGAAAAATTGTTTTTAAGCACCATAACAAGATAAACAGAATGCAGAATAAACTGCGTTGTTAACTAATTGTATTTATTGTTAATTATTATTTTGCTTTTTTGTGTTTAGTTTGAATTTTAGATGTTATTTACGACCAATAGTTGTGAGTAGCAAGGTTAGTTAATCGATGATATTAATCAACAGTATTAATCAATGTCGTTAACTGCCAGTATTTTTAATGATTGTTAACATCGAGATATCACATGACCAATGCCATTATTGCTGATTTAGAAAAACGTTACACCGCCAAGCGCTACGATGCGACTAAACGCGTGCCTAAAGAAGATTTAGCCGTGATTTATGACGCTATGGTGTTATCGCCGTCATCAATTAACTCTCAACCATGGAAATTTATCGTGATTGAAAGTGACGAAGCCAAGCAACGTTTACATGACTCCTATGCTAATAAGTTTCAGTTTAATCAACCGCATGCTAAAACGGCTTCACATACTATATTGTTTGCATATAACCCTAAGTATACCCGTGAAGATTATGCCAAAGTGGTAGATCAAGGCATTATTGATGGCCGTACTAAGCCTGAAGATCGCGAAGCTGCATTTGGTGGGTACGCATTTGTAGATTTAAACACTGATGAAGCGGGTAATAATGCGGCTTGGACTAAGTCACAAACCTATTTAGCATTAGGTAACACTATGCATACGCTAGCGCGTCTTGGTATCGACTCTACGCCAATGGAAGGTGTTGATAGTGAAATGCTAGGTCAAATATTTGCTAAAGAACTGGACGGTTATGTGTGTGAAGTTGCATTAGCATTTGGTTATCATCATTCAGATGAAGACTACAACGCCAAGTTACCAAAATCTCGTTTAAACATTGATCAAGTGTTACAGGTTTTATAATTAACGAGCCGCTATTTACGCGGCTGATGTTGATAGAAAGGGGTATAAGATTAATCTTATGCCCCTTTTTTATGTTATTGAAGCTGAACACGTTGACCAGTGTTGAGTCATTAGCGCAAACAGTGGCCACGATTGAGGCTTATCAATTTATCGAGTACGCGTTCGCCGTCCATACGAATGCCATTGTGCTCATATTCTGATGTGAGCCAGTACTTAAGGTTAGCCACTTTTTTAGTGGTTTCTAAACTGTATTGCATTTCGACAAACATATCTTCGCTGTATATTGCGGCTGCAACTGGGACTTTATTATTCGCCAGTTTTTCTAGGTCATATAACGCAGGCCAGTCTTTTTTCGCTGCGATAAGCTCAGCGGCTTGTTGCAGTGGAATGAGTTGTTCAAATTGGGCAAACATCCACGGATAGACCATTTCGCCAGTGAACAATAATGGTTTGTCAGGGCGATAGTTAAATTGGCTGTACTGTGCTCTTACTCTGTGTGCGGCCCAAGCTGATGCTTGTTGCTGACAATAAATAGACTCATGCATTAATGCAAAAATAGGGTTGGTGTTGTAGTCGAGAAATTGACTGAACTGATGTAGAAACAGTGGATTAACGTCGATACCATGCGGTGTTTCAATTAACGCTTGCTCAAGCAGATAGTAAACCGATTCTGGGCCTTGTTCCATACCGATATTAATGCCGAGTAACTGCAACATTTCAACCGTGAGTTGCTCGCCTGTTGCTAAGTAGACTTTGTTTTCGTAAAGGTATTTAGCTAAGTCATCGACTAAGGTGCGTGCATCGCTAAAGCGCTTAAAAAAGTCATTGTTTTTAGCGATGACACGTTCATAAGTTGCTTGGTAAACCTCTTCGGCAGGGCGGTCTAGTGAAGGAATACCACCGGTAATGTATGCCTCTTTTAGGCCTTCTGGCGCAGCAGACAAATAGTGCAGCACACAAAACCCACCAAAACTTTGGCCTAAAATACTCCAAGGTTGGTCTGGTGATAGTTTGGCTCTAATGTATTCAGCATCGCGGATGATGTTATCGGCGCGAAAAAAACTTAAGTAATCGGCTTGGTCTGTGGCATTCATGTAACTTAAGCTGGTGGCATTGACAGGACTTGATAGCCCAGTTCCCCGTTGATCGAGTAATAACACTCTATATTCCGTTAACGCACGTTTTATCCAACCGTTATTGCTAATCGGTCTGACAGCTCCAAACCCAGGCCCGCCTTGGAAGAACACTAAATAAGGCAAGTTTTTATGTTGGTTCTCAATGCTGACAATTTCCCGGGCGAAAATCGTAATCTGTTTACTTGGACTTTGTTGATAGTCTAACGGCACAGAGAAAAAGTGCTTACGAGCAACAATGTCTGCTAAGGTGAGTTCTGTGTGCATATAATGCCTATTCAGTGATGATAAATGGGATACAACATTTAATTAAACCTTGATGTGCCGATGCTGATTTTTGATGTTATAGGCTCATCTAGGAGATGCGATTAGTATCGTGTTTGGGCGCCTATATAGGCGCGAATGGAACTATTTTATGAGCCATCTTAATGATTAACAATCGGTAACTCGATGGAAATCACATTAAATAGGTATCTAGATCAAATCTGCCTAGGTAAAATTAACTGATAATTAACCGAATGATTATAAAGGACGAGGTTGTCGATGAAGTATCAAATCATCCCCGTAACGCCTTTTCAGCAAAATTGTAGTGTTATTTGGTGTGAAAAGACCTTAAAGGCTGCGGTTGTTGATCCTGGTGGAAACATTGATCGAATTTTAGCTGAGGTGTCAAAGTTAGGCTTAAGTGTTGAACAAATATTATTAACCCATGGCCATATTGATCATGTCGGTGGCGCAGCTGAATTAGCCAAAAAATTAGCAGTCCCCATCATTGGTCCACACGTTGCGGATAAATTTTGGTTAGAAAACTTGGTTAAGCAAAGTCAAAATTTTGGTTTTCCACGAACAGAAGCCTTTGAGCCAACACAATACCTAAATGAAGACGATGTGGTGAGTGTCGGAGAGCAGCGATTACAAGTGTTACATTGTCCTGGGCATACGCCAGGACACATCGTTTTTTATGATGCCGCGGCCAAGTTAGCCTGGGTGGGCGATGTGCTTTTTAGGGGATCAATTGGTCGCACGGACTTCCCGCAATCTAATCATCAAGATTTACTTCACTCTATTACCACCAAATTGTGGCCATTAGGGAATGATGTGAGTTTTATTCCCGGGCATGGACCCATGTCGACCTTTGCCGATGAGCGTCAAAACAATCCTTTTGTTGCCGATCAGTTATTTGATTAACAATTTGTTATCTGATCTGGTCATTGAGGTTATTTATTAATAAGTTGAAACTATTGATTCTTTGCATTGTAAACGCAGTCTGTTAGCTTAAGATAATGCGTTTACAAATGATGGACAGCCTACATGGTTCAACACCTCGTTGATTTACTCGATACCTGGTTACCTTCTTATCAAGAAGACTGGGTACTCGCCGTTCTTACCCAAGTGCAAGGGTCTTCTTACCGCAAACCTGGCGCCATAATGCTATTTCATCCAATGGGTAAAAGCCTAGGGATGCTAAGTGGTGGTTGTCTTGAGGCGGATTTGCGTCGTCACGCGCAACGTGCGATTCAAACTCAGCAAGTTATTCAGCTAACCTATGACGCAACCGATGAGTCTGATACCAGTTATCAGCTGGGCTGTGGCGGTATCGTCAATATCATGATGGTGTCGTTAAATAAATCGAACAATTATCTTGGTTTGGTGAGTGTCCATGATGCCTTAATGCGTGGTCATGCTGGAGTGTATCAAATTGATGTTGTTGCAGATGGCACGCCGGGCCATAAATTAAGCGGTCACTTTGTCGAGCAAGACCCTGATCTATCAGCACCTATTAGCCTCAATAGCAAAACCCGCACCATGGTCGTTCAAGATAATACTGTTTTGCATATTCCAATTAGGCCACCAGTACACATTGGCATTTTTGGTGGCGGATTAGACGCGCAACCTATTGCACAAATGGCGCAAACTCTTGGTTGGAAAGTCAGTGTGTTTGATGAGCGTGCGGCTTATGCTCGTACTTATGATTTCCCCGGATGTCAGATCATTAAAAAACCGACAGCAGATGTGTCAACAACACTTTTGGCTAGTTTAGATGCCGCTTTTGTGATGAGTCATAATTTACACATTGATGCGCAAACATTACAGGTACTCCAAACCATACCGTTGGCCTATATCTCGTTATTAGGGCCTACGCATCGTCGTGATAAAGTGTTGGGCATAGCTGAACTCAGTGTCGACGACTTTAGTGGCTATTTTTCGGCACCAGCAGGGTTAGCGTTAGGTGGCGAGTTGCCTGGTTCGGTTGCACTCAGTATATTGTCCCAATGCCATGGAGTGCTGTATCAAAGTCAGTTAACCAGCCTTGATACGGTGATGCTGTCATAAACACTTAGAGTACATGCTTTTATGATGCCCAAAATTGTGACTGTAATTTTAGCCGCTGGCGCAAGTAGTCGTTTTAACGGCGCTAAAATTGTCGCCAAAGTACAAGGCGAGCTAAGCTTACTTGAACATTGCCTGCAGACTCTCGACCACGTCACCACCGCAGCGGGGATACCCCCAGCAGTGGTGGTGTTAGGAGCACATCAAACTGATGAAATATTGGCGATAACTGCGGACCATTCTCGGCTCTTCAATGATGATTGGCACCTAGGTTTGTCGAGTTCGGTAAAACTTGCAGGACGATATGCTCAAAGCCAACAAGCAGATGCACTGTTAATCGTGTTAGCCGACCAAGTGGCTTTGCAAAGCGGTGATTATTTGCAACTGATACAAGCGTACCTTCGTAATAACTTAACAACCTGTTCTTTTTACCTGCAAAATGTGGGTGTTCCAGCTATTTTTATTGCTGAAGATATTAATATTTTGATGTCGATTGATGGCGATAAAGGTGCAAAAGGCATTTTAAAACAACATGATAAAAATAATAGCTTGAACATTATCCCAATGGAACAAGCGCAATTTGATATTGATACACCTGCTGACTTAGCTCGTTGGTTAGATAATAAGGAATAATTATGACAACCCCAACACAAAAATTGATGGTGAATGGAAAAGACTTTACCCTTGATGCCGACCCTAATATGCCGGTGCTATGGGCATTGCGTGACATATTAGGCCTAACGGGGACCAAGTTTGGTTGTGGCGCAGGGCTCTGTGGAGCATGCACTATTCACGTTGACGGTAGTCCTATGCGCGGGTGTTTAACCAGTTTAAAGCAAGTACAAGGCAAACAAGTTACCACTATTGAAGGCCTTGAGGCTGAAACATTAAAGCAAGCTTGGTTAGAACATAATGTGCCGCAATGTGGTTATTGTCAGGCGGGGCAATTAATGTCTGCTGCTGCGTTATTAACCTCTACGCCTAAACCTACTGAAACCCAAATAGCCAATGCCATGTCAGGTAATATTTGTCGTTGCGGGACTTATCCACGGATAAAAGCCGCGATTAAATCGGCTTCGGAGGCGTAATCATGACCACATTCACAGCAGTTGAAAATATTAGTCGTCGTAACGTATTAAAGTTATTTGGCGCAGTAGGTGGTGGATTAGCGTTGGGTGCAACAGGCTTAAGTTGGAGCCCAATGGCCTTAGCGCAAGACAAGCAATCAATGATGAACCTGTTTGTCGCTATTGGTGAAGATAATAAGGTGTATTTGACTTGTCATCGCTCTGAGATGGGACAAGGGATCCGAACCGGCATACCGCAAATTTTAGCTGATGAATTAGAGGCTGATTGGGATAAGGTTGTGGTGGTTCAAGGGTTAGCAGATAAACGTTATGGTAGCCAAAATACCGATGGTAGCCGCAGTATCCGTAAACATTATCATCGTATGCGCCAAATGGGCGCGACAGCCAGAACCATGCTTGAACAAGCCGCTGCTCAAATATGGCAAGTTCCGGTGACAGAAGTGTACGCGAAAGCCCATAAAGTCCATCACAAAGGCAGTAAAAAGAGTCTTGCTTATGGTGAATTAGCGTTAGTTGCAGCAACATTACCTATGCCAGAGTTAGATTCGGTGGTGCTCAAACCCGAAAGTGAATTTACTCATATTGGCCAATCTCACACCATTGTTGACATGGACGCGATGCTAACGGGCAAAGCAATATACGGCTATGACATTAAACTCGATGGAATGTTGTATGCCAGCATCTCTCGCCCACCTGTGTTAGGCAGTGATGTGGTTAGCGTTGATGATGCCAAAGCCCGTAAGATTGCCGGTGTGGTTGATATTATAATCTTGCCAGTACCTAAAGGTGCGCCATTATTTCAGGCCCTAGGTGGGGTTGCAGTGATTGCAACAAACAGTTGGAGTGCCATTGAAGCACGTAAAGAGTTAACCATTACTTGGTCTAAATCGGCTAATGATAGCCATGATTCAAAGACATATTTGCAAGGCTTGGTTGAGCGAGTTAACCAACCGGGTAAAGTAATGCGCCAATTAGGTGAGCCTGTTACTGATTGGCCACAGGCTTCTACGGTTAAGGCCGTTTATACCGTTCCATATTTAACTCACGCAATGATGGAGCCGCCAGTAGCTACGGCCAGTGTGACGGCTGATGGTTGTGAATTATGGGCTTCGACCCAAACACCACAAAGTACCCAGCAAAACGTGGCGGGTGCGTTAGGGCTCAAAGAAGAACAAGTTACGGTTAATGTTACCTTGTTGGGTGGTGGTTTTGGACGTAAATCTAAGCCAGACTTTAGTGTTGAAGCCGCTATTTTATCGCAAAAATTCAATAAACCAGTAAAAGTCTGCTGGAGTCGAGAAGACGAAATTCAAAACGGTTATTACCATGCGATCAGTGCACAGATGTATCAAGTTGCATTAGACAACAATAAAATGCCGACAGCATTGTTAGCGCGTACAGGCTTCCCTTCAATCAGTTCAACTTTTGCTGAAGGTGTTGAATATCCTTCAGCCGGCGAACTTGATTTAGGTTTTAGCGATGTACCGTTAGCCCTTAAAAACATCCAACTTGAAGCCGTTAAAGCTCCTGCGCATACTCGTATAGGTTGGATGCGATCAGTCTGTAATATTCAACATGCTTTTGGTATTGGCAGTTTTGTCGACGAAATAGCGGTAAATGCTAACAAACCCTGTGTGCAAATGTGGCGTGATTTATTAGGTCAGTCTCGAATTGAGCCGTTTGAAAATCAAGGTTTTACTTATGGTAATTACGGTGAGGAATTAGCGGATCATCCCGTTGATGTAGGCCGTTATCATAAAGTGTTAGATAAGCTAGAAGCAGCAATGGCAGATGCGCCTAAAGCAGCTAAAAACCAAGGCTGGGGTATGGCTGTCCATCGTAGTTTTGTTAGCTATGTTGCGGTAGCGACACTCGTTGAAGTGGTGGATAAGCAGCTTAAAGTATTGAAATCCATCGCGGTGATAGATGCGGGTAGAGTGGTGAACCCTGATCGAGTTAAATCGCAACTAGAAGGCGCTATCATTTTCGGGCTAAGTTTAGCCACCATAGGTGAAATCAGCTTTAAAGATGGCAAGGTTGAACAATCTAACTTTCATGATTATCCATTATTGCGTTTACCGCAATGCCCAGATATTGACACTTATATTATTGAGTCTACGGCAAAACCTGCGGGGGTTGGTGAGCCAGGTGTACCACCTGTAGCGCCAAGTTTAACCAATGCTATTTTTGCGGCCACGGGGATCCGATATCGTGATTTACCGCTTAATAAATTTTTATCGTTCTAGCCATTTTCGTGAGCAATGGCACTTAAGTTCTATTATCTTAAGCCGATAATAAATAAGACCAAATGCCTAAGTGTATTCGCACTTAGGCATTGTTATCGTATTAAAACAAAAATTTTAAAAATGTCGGTTATTGAATAGTAAGTGAATCGGAATAACCAGACTCTTCTATAATATTGATTAACGTTTGTTTGGGTGCTGTTCGTTTATGTCGTTTTGTTCTCACTTTGAGATAATGGCAAATTGCCTTAGGAAGCTTGTATGAAGCAAATCCAGTTTAGAAAAATCGATGCAATCTTGATTAAATTCAGCCTTAATGGAAAATTTTGGGTAGTTTGTTCACTTGTTGCATTGATCACCAGTATTGTCGCACTAATGAATTACCAACAAACTCAAGTCTTAATTGAACAAGCCTCAATTGAGCGAGTTAAAGCGAGTGTTGACAGTTTTGCCGTCGTTGCCAATAACCAAGGTCTGGAGGGCGATGTTCTTGAGCAATTTGCCCAAAATAATCAATTGCAGTTATCTGGACGCGATAATACGTTACGCAGTGGCGATGTCGTCACTGCATCGGCGAGTGTGGGCAATCAGTTTTTAACGGTGAGTCAAAACGTTCAGCAGTGGGAACAAGAGCCGTTAAGCCAAATGAATTTTATGTTAATCATAGCGTTGGTTGGTTTATTACCCTTATTTCAGTTGAGTTACTGGATCTCAACCTCATTAGGGGGAGGTTTATGGGAAATGTACATGGCAATTAAGCGTCTAGCTGACGGTAATTTAACCATGAGATTAAACTTTTTTGGTACCGACGACTTCAGTTTAATCGCCAAAGATATCGACCGCTGCGCTGATAACATGAGTGAAATGGTCGGTGCTATCCGCAGTAATGCTGAAACCTTGGCTGTTGCCGCTAATGAGTTTAATCATCAAGCAAGTACCAATGATGATCTCATTGATCAACAACATCACTTTTTAGACTCGGTGGCGCACGCCATGGAGCAAATGACGGCGGCTATTGCCGATGTGTCACATCACGCAAGTGATACGTCATTAAATACTAAGCAAAATGCAACACAAATGGATCAAAGCCAAAGTAAGATCAACGACGCAGTTAAACGTATTAGTTATTTATCTGAGCGTATCGCTGAAGCGTTTTCATCTGTAGAGCAACTTTCCCGTGATGCTACCCAAATTAATGCTGCTGTTACCACCATTGATAGTATTTCTGAACAAACCAATTTATTGGCACTAAATGCTGCCATTGAAGCGGCGCGTGCCGGGGAGCAAGGTCGTGGCTTTGCTGTCGTGGCGGATGAAGTTCGTACCCTCGCGGGACGGACTCAACAAGCGACCATAGAAATTCAAAAGATGATTGAAGGATTGCAACAAGGATCTAAAAAACTGACCAGTATTACCAATGTGATTGTTGCTGAAGCAGACCAAGGGAGTGAGAGCATTAAAGCGGTCGGTGATGATATAAGTCACATGGCTGAGTCTATTAATGCTGTGTTTGACATGAGTAGCCAAATAGCCGCATCAGCTGAACAACAAAGTATGTCGGCAAGAGATATCGCCTCGCAACTGAATCAAATTCGTCAGCAATCAGATACTATTCGTAGTACTTCTAAACAAGCTGGTGTATTAGCCAAAGATTTGAATCAATCGTCTAAAGGTTTAGCAGCGATTTTGAGTCAATATAAAATCTAGCGCTTACGGCTTTATTATAGATGAGGAGATCGTTGATATATTTTTGATTAGCTTGTAATAAAGTACTAAGGTATCTGGTCTGTTACTGAGTTGTTAAATTGTGGTTTGAGTGTATTGACTTCAATATGTCGTCGCTCACCACTTGAGTTAGTAGCATTACACGATTAGCTATCCGTGAATAGTATTGGGTATGTGTTGTCATACCCCTTTTCCCTGTGCTTTATTGTGTCATTAGGCAAACATCATTAGGAGTATCAATGATCATTACCTCTGCGCGCGTTGTTATAGCGCTTACCTTAAGCAGTGTATTATTTAGCATTTCTGCCGTGACGGCTGCACCTCAGAGTATTGTGGTGTTGAACGCCCAAGGCTTGCCAGCACAAAACATGGTGGTATATTTACTTCCTTCCAATCCTGCCAATATTGTTACCGCCGTTGCCCCACAAAAAGCTGAAGTTCATCAAAAAGATAAGCAGTTTTCTCCTTATATTACTGTTGTACAAAAAGGCAATGATGTGGCTTTTGTGAATGAAGATGATATTACTCATCATATTTTTTCAGCATTAGGGCCGAAACGTTTTTCATTTAAACTTCGTCATCAACAAGAACAGCAAATATTGAGATTTGAGCAAACCGGGCATGTGTCTATGGGCTGCAATGTTCATGACTGGATGTCTGGGCATTTATTGGTGGTCGACACCCCATTTTATGCGGTGACCAATGCAGAGGGACGAGTGACATTTGAGCATTTGCCTGCTGATGAATTCAAGCTGGTGGTGTGGCATCCACAGTTAAAAATGCCTGATAACCAACAAGCGGAACCAGTTCATTTGCCCAGTGAAAATACAATTACTATTACCTTACTGGCTGAGTTTGATAATATTCCCAGCCAGCAAAGTTTAGATGAATTTGAATTTTTAGAAGGATACTAGTATTGCTATTTTTCAATCGGTTGCAAACTCGGATTTTTGCTTTTTTTGTATTGCTCATCATTGCCGTACTGAGTTTGTCTTTTTGGTTAACGTATCAAGCTAATCAAAGGTTAGAACAACAGTATGTGGCCAATCAACTTGAAGTAGCGAGTTTAGTATTTGAGTCGCAATATGATAACCGAAACTATTATTTGGCGGCATTTGCCGCGACGGCAGCCAAGGACTTTGGCTTAAAAGATATTTTCATTGATGGCGATAATCGTAGTTTTCTAGTGGCGTTAAATAATCATCGCAGCCGTATTAATGCATCTTTAGCCATGGCGGTGTCTGCTGAAGGTAAGGTTATTGGCCAGTTGGTGAGTTCGCAAGGCGAGTTAGGTCGTGAAGTCGTTGCTTTGGGCTCGGAGCAAAATGAGGCGTTTCGGTATCAGTTAGGTTCTGAATTTGAAGCGCTGAGTCCATTCTATTTATTAGATAATAAACTGTATCAAATTAAATTCTCTCCACTGACTAGTGGCGGCAATAGTGTTATCGGTTGGGTGGGTTTTGGGTTTCTGATCGATGATACCTTAGCTAATTCTTTGCATAAACTTACCGGTTTAAACAGCGGCTTTATGTTAACAGCCGAGAGTAAGGTCACTGAGGTAGGTCACTCTGGTTTGTCATTGCCAGATGATGAAACCTCACTATTGTCGCGTTATATCATCGAAGAGAAAACCAATCACGATTATATACTTTGGAAGCAGTTTTTAGGCGAAGTTGATGGCCAGTCTCTACATGCTTATATGTATAAATCACGCTCTGATTTATTGGCATCAATAGAGTCGCAGTGGTTACAACAAGTCTCGGTGTTAGTCATGATGCTGCCGGTATCATTGTTGTTGGCTTTTTGGATATCGGGCTCTATCACTCGACCGATCACACAGTTAATTACCCAAGCACGTTTTATCGCACAAGGTAATTATGATTCTCATGTGAGTGTCGACTCCAGTATTGAACTACAACAGTTAGCCAATGAATTTACTTCGATGCAGCAAGCCATTTTACAACGAGAAAAAGCCATTGCTCATCAAGCCTATCATGACCCATTGACCAATTTAGGTAATCGTAATGAATTACAGCGCATGATTGAACCTTGGTTAGTGTCGGGGTCAACCATGGGTCTGTGTTTAATTAATATTCGCCGTATGAC
Source organism: Shewanella sp. SG41-4 (assembly GCF_014164505.1). Lineage (GTDB taxonomy): Bacteria > Pseudomonadota > Gammaproteobacteria > Enterobacterales > Shewanellaceae > Shewanella. The sequence continues at coordinate 21,721 of NZ_JACJFI010000042.1, forward strand.
TGAAATTAATGTCACTTTAGGTCACGCTGTGGGTGATGAAGTGATTAAAGAAGTCGCTAAGCGTTTATGTGAGGTTAATCCCGATGCATTAGCTTATCGATTGTCGGGTGATGAATTCGTTTTAGCATTTAAGCATTGTGAGCATAATTCGTTTGATGTGCTTCTCAAAAAGCTCCAAGAGCAGATTGGCCAAGATTATCATTATCAAGATGTAATGTTACATTTGCAGTTTACTGCTGGTGTCAGTTTTTATCAGCCAAACGCAGATATTGTTACTCTGCTAAGACAAGCTGACACTGCTTTGCAGCACGCTAAAATAAATAAGCGTGATTATCAAATCTACGATGCCAATATTGATAAAAATAGCATTGAACGTTTTCAACTTATTAATGAGCTTAAAGTGGCGATTGAGCAAAATCAGTTAGTGCTGTATTACCAACCAAAATTAAACTTAGCCAAACAAAAAATTACTCATGTGGAGGCATTGGTTCGTTGGATGCATCCTATTAGAGGCATTATTCCACCGGATACGTTTATTCCCATCGCTGAAAAGACCATGCAAATGGACGCGTTGACCCGTTGGGTTATTACCGAAGCGATGGCTCAATATCATCGTTGGCAATTACTGGGCATTGATATGTGTATAGCGGTAAATATTTCAGCTGAAAATTTAAAAGATGAGCAATTTTGCCACTGGGTAATTAATGCGCTCGCTGAGCATAATGTACCTGTTGCCGCGATGACGTTAGAAATAACTGAAGATGCAGTGGTGTCAGACCCAGAACTTGCGGTAAAGCAACTCACCTTGCTGCGTAACAATGGACTCACGTTATCAATAGATGACTATGGCACTGGCTATTCATCATTGGCACAATTAAAACAACTGCCGGTTGATGAACTAAAAATTGATAAGTCTTTCGTGCTAAAGTTACTTGAAAATGAAGCTGACCAAATTATTGTACAGTCGACATTGCAATTAGCCCATAATTTGGGCCTTAAAGTCGTTGCTGAAGGTATTGAAGACAAGGCTACTTTAGAATGGTTAACCAAGCTTAATTGTGAAATGGGCCAAGGCTTTTACTTGTCGCGACCATTGCCAGAGCAGCAGTTTAATGACTGGTTAGCACAATCTGATTATCTGTAGGAGAATTGATTATTTGCTGCTTACTTACAAGGATAGTGTGCTGCTTACTTTGTGTAAGCAGCAGTGTTTATGCCGATGCTATTGATCATGACGTCATTGGTGATACAGATTTTGAGCAGCATTTCAGTGGTGTGATAGATGTGCGTGTCGGTTATGCCGATAGCATCGATTCATATTTGGATGGTGGATTGGGCAAATTTGGTGTTGATAATGGCGCGCAGTTAGCTTTATCACAATTAGGGTTAAGTTATCACAGCCAATGGGGTGATGCTTGGTCTAGTCGTATTGTGGCGAATGGATATGTTGATGGTATCAATAATGGATTGGGTATCACTGAAGCCATTGTACGTTATCGAGATATACCAAGTGAGTTAGGCATTCGTTTTGATGTTCAGCTTGGCTTGATGTATCCGCAAATATCGTTAGAAAATGTCGCTACAGCGTGGGCATCACCTTTCAGCTTAAATTATTCAACCATGAATAGTTGGCTGGCCGAAGAAGTTAGGCATATTGGCTTGTCGACAACGGTTGAGTCATTAGGGAAATATCGTCAATCAGAGCATGATTTTTCGTTAACTGCAGAAGCCTTTATGTTTAACGATACCACCGGCGCTATGCTGGCTTGGCACGGCTGGACTCAAACCTCAAGACAAACATTAGTGCAACAAACCTTGCCTATAGCTGCCATCCCGGCAATGGAAAATGGCGGTATGTTAGAGGCGCAAGCCGCTAACTCAGATCCGTTTACTGAACTTGATAATCGCATCGGCGGGCATGTACTTGCTAAGTGGACTTGGCGTAATAAAGGCAGTGTTCAAGCGGGATATTATGATAATAACGCCAATACGCGTATTGTTAAAGAAGGTCAATATGTGTGGTTGACCCAGTTTGGTCATATTGGGGCAAAATGGCGTTTGCCTTTTGGTGTCAGTTTAATTAGTCAATTTATGCAGGGAACTACCTTAATGACTAATACTGAAGGTTTTCCAGTGGTCGATAATGATTTTCAATCGGGCTATGTTTTACTCAGTAAGCGTTGGTCTCAGCATCGTATTAATCTACGACTTGAGGATTTTTCAGTTACCGACAATGATACAACACTCGATGATGATAATAACGAAGACGGTCACTCGTTTACGCTTGCTTATCAATATCAACTTAGCAGGCCATGGTTTATTCAATTTGAATACAATCGTATCGACTCTACTCGACCCGCCAGAGCTTACCTTAATGAACCTATTGATTTAGTCGAACAGCAATGGCAACTATCCAGTCGTTATTTCTTTTAGTTAAACCTATTGCAAGTTAATTCAATAAAGTTAGCAAGATAAAGTTAGAAAGATAGGGGCAGTTTGAAAGGTGTTTATTATCCCAAGTTTAGGTTAGTTAACGACTAATATGGGTTAACTACAAGTATGGGCTAATGGCTAATGCAGAGTCAACAATCATAAAAACGC